>JAIRJQ010000033.1 GCA_031260545.1 Methanomassiliicoccaceae archaeon
GAGGGTAGTAGGCCCCCTTCTGTTTCAGGCGACATTCAACTGCGCGCCCTACCCGCCGGTCCACGGGCGGTCATACCGGCTGTATGGGCTTGCTCCGATGGGGAGTCACCGTTTCACCGTATCCCCGGGAATGTCACCGCCTTGCGGATCATCCTGTTGACCGGGTCCGTGTCGTTTCTGGGTCCTTGCCATGGTTCTCACCATGCTGAATTTCTCAGCCCATCTTGCCCGTCGGAGGAGGGACCTTCCTCAGCTAGATCAAGTCTTACCGTCGGTCGCCCTCCCTCTCCTAGCAATGCACCTATTTTTTACTGATATATCATTCTGTTGCATGCCGGGCCCGATAAGCATCATAATGAACAACTGCCCGTCATCAAACGCACAGTATGAGAAAATCGATGTGATATGAAAGCACATTTCACAGTCTGAGGACAGCGTTCACGGTATTAAGGTTCCTTGCTGTGCATATGATGTCAAATTCCTTCTCGAAGAAAGTGTTCGTCAGCTTCGTTCTGTGATACTCACCCTTGCAGTCAAGGTAGATCACGTCCGCTATACGCTTCGCGCGGTCATCACCGAAGGACCAGTCGTCATCTTCGTTCTGTGAAGGCTCTTCGCTCATGAATATGAAGAATAGTTCATTCGCAGAAGCACCCGGGAACGGGTTCCTTTCAACGGCGGTCCGTAATTCATTGACCTCCTTTACAATACAGAACACATTGAATTCGAATTCTTTTTCAAGATCAGATTCCGCCAACGTAACAATGTCATCCTTTTTCATTTCAGTATCGAATACAAAATTGCCGCTCTGACCGTATGACCGCACATTGACGAAAGAACGGTCAAGCATTGATTTTATCTCATTGATCTTTATCCTCTTGGTCCTTCCGACATTGATGCCTCTCAGGAATGCAACGTATTCGGTCACAAACAAGACATATGATGCAATGTGATAATAATTATTCGAACATCATTTGACCTTAATTCTTGAGGTCCTTGTTAAGCGCATCTATCTTTGAGAATATGCGATGATAGTACAGCGGAAGCTCATTGTGCATCTTTACATCATTGCCGTCGATCCTTGCGCTCTGTTCCTGCATCTCTGAGGGTCCATCAAAACTCTCAGCATCATCGGCGACCATCTGCGGGACGATGTAACCCCTCGTTCCCTGAGGCATCCTTGGAACGCGGAATGTGCCGCCTCTTTTGATAACCTCATCGTCCGAGAGGCGTCTGCTTACCTTTATCACATATATGAGGCGATCCTCCGTTATATCGAGCAGCCTGCCGGACGACATATTCTTTCCTTCCGGATCGGGCACGGGCTGCGTATCCGCGTATGTGTGCTCAACGCCCCTGTATGCTGTTCTGAGAGTATCGTACGTTCCGCCTTCTGTCTTTTTACCAACGTATTCCAGGCCGTCCCATAGCGCTATGATGATGTGTGAATTTGCGATCATGTATTTCGCCAGATCGCGGTACGCTTCGCTCGCATCCGCGGCCGTTAAGTCGGCATTAGAAAGTATGCATGGTGAATACGCCATCTCAGGATCGTTAAGGATGGCGTCCAACTCGTCGGCGGCCGCAGCCGCATCATCACCGAACCCGAAGGTCTTTTTGTAATTCTCAACGGAAGAAGGAAGCACAGGCGCGACCATCACGCCGGACCTCATCGCGGCGCGCGCGGCGATCCGGTCGCCACCCTCCGCAAGCCCGGTCATCAATATGAGCTCGGTGCAGGGATACTTTTTTTGAAACTCATGGAACAATTCAGCGATCTTATTTTCTGCCTCTTCTTCAGCACGGATGTCCCTGTGTCCTGTGACAGAGAATATTATGGGCGCCCCGAGCCCCCTGCCGTATCTGATATCGGTCATTTTTTAGCGACCTCGATCACGATCCTTACGTAGAACGTCTCAACGCCCGTATACGTTTCAGAGAGTCCGCCGTCCTTCCATGTATCCACGTGACGCGCATTTTCCATATCGCCGGCCAACCAGAATGCGATCACATTGGTTCGATCCGATACCTGCGAGAAGTACGTCGTCTTAGGGAGGAGGAGCTTGCTTCTGTTCTCCGTTCTGTATTTCTGCTCCTTCTGAGAACGCGCCAATAATATTCTTAACTCGCTCTCGGTAAGGAAACGTACCTTTTTTACAGTCCACTTTTCATCCTCGCCGATCACACAGTGTTCTTGAAACAGTTCTCTTATCTTATCCGACACGCTTTTGTCACTCGGCTTTATAGGATATTTGAGGTTAAGATAATCCGCTGTGAAAAGCAGGTCCCTGCTCAGAAGTGTTGCAGAATTGTCGTTATCGGATATGATGAGCCAGTTCACCTTAGAGTAATACGCGGGCTGTTTGTCGAAGCTCCGTTTGACCGTCTTTTTTTCTATCTCGGACGAACCCGTTCTGTTCTGCGTCTGCGGAAAATATCCGAATTTGAGATCATTCGTTTGCGTGTGGCCGAATATGATCTCAGCATCATGGAACACTCCATCCTTGCACGCAGTCTCAATATAATTGCCGCCGTTCCCTACGACAGTGTATATTGCCGTTCCTCCTCCGTTCAGCTTCAGGTAGTGGTCTATATGCTTCGGAAGGCTCATCGCATTTTTTATAAGATCGGGGTTGGTCCTTTCAATATATTCTATTACAGCCTCGTATATCATTTCGCCGTCCGAGTACGGGAAATTTCCTCTGGGCATGACGAAAAGGCAGAACTTATCTTTCGTTCCCGTACCATATTTTTCAAAGAAATATCTCATCTCTTCTGCGCACGGTTTTGATAAAAGGAATCTTTCACACATGAAAATTATCATTCCTTTGCAATTCTTGTTGTCAAGTTTTTCAAAGAACTGCGTTTCAAAACTACCGCCGGCTCTCATGCTTCCGTCGAACCAATAGCAGACGTTATTATCATCATATAATTTCAGCTCGTTCATGACATTATCGGTGTCCGCATGCGAATAACTTATAATGGCATAATTCTCAGATGTTACGTCCTTATCCTTGACATTCATATCTTCATCTCCATGCGGTTATAATTCGAACGTATCTCTCTGTCGAACTTGTAACACGGAATTAAGAAGGGATCGACCCACCATTTCGTCTCTATGCGATTAAGATTCGGTAATGCATAATAAGCTCTGTTCATCTTGTGCTGGAATTCTGTGAGTATGCGTACCTCGCTTTCATGCAACACTGCAAAAGCATTTCCGGAATCCATCATTATTAACGACTCGTTAGAATCGCCGTCCATATGATGCTGCGCAAATGTCACCACTTGAGGGTAGACGACCCTCCTTACATGTTCTTTATACGAGGTGTGGCCGTCCCTTCCTTTATAGTCGTCTTCCGCGCCGTCGGATTCGTTCCCTGCTAAAAAGTTGATCACTTTCCAGAGGAACATTATATGTTTTGTATCATTCTTTAAAAGGACATTATAATCGAAGGACCTTCCGTTCTCCTTGACATTAATGTCGTCGCCGTCCACATCGAATATCTTTGACAATTTAGCATTATTTATCGGTGCCCGCGCAAGCATCGCATGATAATATTTCGCTCTGGCCTCCGTTTTCTCGGCGTTCCGGTCTGAAAATCTCCAAAGCTCCGTCAAAGCATTTTTAATTGCATTTTCGCCGCTGAATTCCTTGTTCAAACGTTCGGTCTCTCTTCTGACGCCTACGATAAAAGTTTCCTCTATCTTCCATCGATATTCTTCGATCTCATTCGGACTAAGAATATTGGCGCTCTTTTCGAACTCATAGCGCATATTATGCTGACAGCATTCGTATATGCCTTCGTAAAATGATAAGAATGCCGTGATCGTCCGAAGGAACGTGTGCTGAGCGTTCTTTGAATATTTCTCTGTCTTGCCGGAGCTGCTCTTGAGTATGCTCAGGCTGTCTTGTACGGAATTCTCGGCGAACTTGTTGAACCTGAACTTTTCATTCGGGTTATCTCCTTCCTCGATCTTCGTAAGAGTTTTCACGATCGCATCAATATATGATTGCGCAAGCGCTTTACATTCCAATTTTATCGTATGATCATCACCCGGGAAGAGCGTCTTCAGATTTTCTATCCCTGATCCGAATACCTCGTACACCTTGTCCTTTTTCTTTGAGACCGCGTGGGCATCGAATATTGAATCTATGTACCTCATCTCAAGGCCGGCGATTATCTGTTTGCAAACTTCTTCGATGCGGTCCTTGTCCTTCTGATTGTAATCCTTGCCGTCCTGCTTGCTGTCCGTGTCATGCAGCAAAGCTATTTTTATCAATTCAGTGGGCCCGTTGTATATAAGAATTCGAGATACCAAAGTATCCCAATCCACGATGCGCCTGAATCTGTTGCCTGAACTTCTTACAAAATTGCTGACCTCTTCGATCTTATCTTCCCACTCCTCAGGAAGTTCCCTTCCGGTGATCAATTCCCATGATCTGAATGCGGGCTCGAACATCTGTCTGTATGCAACTTCGCCCTTCTTCACGAACGTGTTCAGTAAACGGCCTTTTGCGTCACGCTCATCATCTATGGCATCAACTATTGACGGTGCTAAGAGGCTGTGGTAACGGTAATGAGAAGAGATCATTCCTCTGAAAAATGATGAGCTGGCACGTGCTCCCGGTAAATATCCGGAGATCAGTTTAAAACGGTCAGCTGCAGATCGATTCAGAACGACAGAGATATCGTGATCATCA
>JAIRJQ010000055.1 GCA_031260545.1 Methanomassiliicoccaceae archaeon
CGGTTCAAATCCGTGCGACGGCGCCATTTCCTACGGGCCTATAGCTTAGTCTGGTGGAGCGTCCGGCTCATAACCGGATGGTCGACGGTTCAAATCCGTCTAGGCCCACTACTTCACTCCTGATGTGCCTTTAATGTTAATTTTGTACTATTTGTCGGATCCGTGATTTTGATCCAGATATGATTTGCCGCCGTTCCTGTCCCTATGCTTTTCCCGGCCTTTCCTGTTCTGATGATACCGCGGCCGTCACCACGGAGGCTCTCCGGTGTTCCTTAAACGCACGTTATACTCTTTCGCCAGTTTGTAAGCATCGAAGACGCTCCAGACCAATATCCCTATGGATATTATGAGAAACGTCAGACTGACCAACAACATAGAGGTGTTATATTCGTAATAAAAACCGTAATAACTCATTTGGTACAGATTCCGGCCGATCGTTATGGCAAGAGAACCGATTGCGAATAAGACGGCATACAGGAATAATATCCCAAGCCCGCGTTTGATCCTGCCGACATATATCTGCCCGAGCCCCCCGAAGAGAATGGACAATACTGCGGCGAACCCTTCGTTCTTCTCACTCCTGACTATCTGCACCTTTTTTCCCTCGTCGCCCGATCCGCGACCGCACTTATCACAGAACAACTGGCCTTCATCAAGGACGTTACCGCAACTGCCGCAATGCATTCATTCTCACCGCGGAGGCAGTATAAATTGTAGACTTATAAAGTCTGTTGGCTTTTTATTGTTCGTGGAGCATCAAAAGCGATTGGACCGTGCGGATCCCGAAGCAACGGAGAGATAGCACTGGCCGCCCTGATCTGCGGTCCGTTGTGTATCAAGCCGCTGCGCTCTTAGCCGTTCCGTAAAGGAACATCAGATATCTTATGAACACGTACGTCACAACGGCAACGGCTATACAGGCCGTTATCACAAGAATTACGTGCAGCGCACCGTCGGATGACAGCTCGAAATATTCCGTGAGCCTCTGAAAAGACACCGCGCTTATCACCAGCGGGAACGTAAGACCCGAAAAACTGGGATAGAATTTCCTGTTCAGCATTATCGGCAAATAACAGATGACCGCCGCATACATTATCACACCGATGACCGCCAGCAGCAGAAGGACGAGGCCCGCCGCATCGGGTAACGGGTTAGACGGCGTTGCCCCGTACGCCGCCAGACAGCCGACTATGCAGAGGTTCGCCGGCGCGGCCAATATCGCCACGTTCGGGACCAGCGGTTCCGGGAGTTTGTGCATGATGATCCGATAGATCAGCAGCGGCAGCATTATCAAACACCCGATGATACCGATCCAGAACAACGCATGTCCGAGCGGTTGCATGCCGAACGACGGTGATGTTACGCTTGCTACTACGTAACCGACGAATATTATTACCCAGCTCGGTACGGCCTTATCTATTGTGAAGCCGAATACGAACTTGCGCACGAAGAAGAACATTATCACAAAACTTGCGGCTATCGCCGATAACCATACCGCAAATGCGATATCCCCGACAATGCCGTCGAAGTGCACTTTCACATATTCTGACAGAAGCATCAACGTCATCGTATATGTCGGCAGAACGCCGAACACCGCCGATGCGCTGATGTCTTTGAGGATCCCTTTGTGATCAATAAATATCCTTACTGTGAACAGTCCGGCGATCACGAATGCGAGCAGCATGAAAATGTTGAGTGCGTAAACGTCAGCATACGTGATCGACAGAAATCTGCCAAGGGAGGCGAGACCGAGCGACAACCCGCATATTGGGACTGGAATCTTTTTTATGAATTCCTTTATGCTCATTGCATCATCTCCTTGAGTGAATATTCCAGAACTTTCATAGATATAAATAGTTGCTTAATATCATGTGATATAATATGTAAACTATTGTGATTGAGTATCTTTTTAGATACACTTTTAGATGTGAAGCGCTATTATGCTATATGGAAGAAGTAAGTATTTCCAGAAAGCTGGTGGCGGAGCTCCTCGGAACCATGGGGCTCGTAATAGCGGTCATAGGTTCTGTGATGCTTGTGAACTATGGATTCCCGGCATCTGAACACGGAACGATATTCAATGTCCTCGTCCAGGGCATCGCTGCCGCGTTCGTACTGTTCGCAATGATAGAGGCGCTCGGCAAGATATCCGGCGGCCATTTCAATCCTGCCGTTACCATCGCAATGATAGTGTCCAAGGACATATCGGCGAAGAACGGCGTGTTCTATATGATAGCACAGATCGTCGGCGGACTTGTTGCCGCTGTTCTTATGATAATAACATTCATGGACCTTGCGCCGGACCTCGTCATCGGTGACGGTATGCCGGATAACATCGCATTCCTTGCGATATCCGAGTTCATGTGCGTGTTCATGCTTGTAATGGTGGTATTCTGCTGCGTACGCAACGGCTCCAAGAAGACGTCGCTCGCGGTGGGTGCGACCGTCGGCGGTATGATCATGTGCACAGCGAGCACATTCTACGCGAACCCGGCAGTGGACATCGCAAGGATATTCACTACGGCGGACTGCGCAATATCGCCTGCCGTCGCATGTGTGTACATCCTCGCGGCGATAGGCGGCGCGATAGTTGCGGCATTCGTATTATCTTGGCTGTATCCGAAAGAGACGGCCCTGTAAACTCTTTAACAAACGGGGGGCCATGCCTCCGCCCCCCCTTTGCTTTTTCAAAGCATCCGTGATATTTTTATGCGTATTGACAACGCAACAGATTTTACCGTCCTGTACGATGACCGTGCATGGACGACATGCCGGTCAGGTTCGCAAAGAGGATATCGAATACAAAGGCCTCCGAAATAAGAGAGATACTGAAAATAACACAAGATCCTGAGATCATATCCTTCGCCGGCGGTCTTCCCGCTCCGGAACTTTTTCCTGTGGACGGTATAAAAAAAGCTGATGCGGCCGTTCTTGATGAATCCGGTATGATGGCATTGCAGTACACTACAACGGAGGGTTACGATCCGTTAAGGACGTGGATAGCTGACCGCCTGAACAGAAAGAACGCTACGTCCATGGATAAGGACAACATCCTGATAACGCACGGATCGCAGCAGGCGCTGGACATAGCGGGCAAGGTGTTCCTTGACGAAGGGGATGTCGTATTATGCGAAAGCCCGACATACCTGGCCGCGATAACCGCGTTCAGATCATACGGATGCAGATTCGTCGGCATCCCGACGGATGATGACGGAATGATAATGTCCGATCTCAGAAAAGCGATAAAAGAGAACGGCAACGTCAAAATAATTTACGTGATCCCTAACTTCCAGAACCCTACGGGAAGGACGTGGAGTTTGGAAAGAAGGAAAGAGCTGGCTAAGATATCTTCAGAGAACTGTATAGCGGTGATAGAGGACGACCCCTACGGTGAGATACGCTTCGCCGGCGAGGATATCATATCGGTGCAGTCGTTCGATCCTGCCGGGAATGTTCTTTCCACCGGCACGTTCTCAAAGATCTTCTGTCCGGGGTTCAGGATCGGTTGGATAGCCGGCGATGAACGGATAATAAAAAAATTCGTCCTGGTGAAACAAGGCACGGACCTTCAGTGCAACACGTTCGCCCAAATGACAATATCAAAATATCTTGAACAGAACGACATAGACGAGCACATCGGAAAAATAAAGGAAACGTACAGAAAACGGAGGGATGTCGCTGTGAGGACCATGAGGGAAACGTTCCCCGAAGGTGTTAGATTCACGGAACCGGAAGGAGGGCTGTTCGCATGGGTGGAGCTTCCGGAGAACATCAATGCACGCGATGTTCTGATGAAATGTCTGGAAAGGAAGGTCGCGTTCGTTCCCGGAGGTTCTTTCTTTCCCAACGGAGGGCATGAGAATACCTTGAGAATAAACTTCTCCAATATGCCCGAGGACAGGATAGTCAAAGGCCTGAGGATAATGGCGGATGTCATCAAAGGTTTTGTATGATGCTCATCTGAGGGACGCTAGCGCTTTCGGTAATGAGGTCAGAAGATGTTCTGCTTCGTCATCCGTCGTATATCTTGACGACGAGATCCTAAGCGACGATAATGCCTCTTTCGGCGATCTTCCGATGGCGGTCATGACGTGCGACGGTTCGGTGCTTCCGGCGGAGCATGCGGACGCCGCCGATGCCATGATGTTCATCTTGCTCAAGGCCAGCACCAGATCGTTCCCTTTGATGCCGCCGAATCCGAAGTGCGCGTTGTTGCATAATCTTCCGTCCGTAGGACCGTTCAGGTATGATCCTTTTATCGTCAGGATCCCGTCGATCATCGTATCACGAAGCCTTGTCATCCTAGCTATGTCCTGACGCATGGTCGATACCGCAAGCTCTGCCGCCTTTCCCAGACCGACTATCCCGGGAACGTTCTCGGTCGACGATCTTCGTCCGTACTCCTGGCCTCCTCCCAGCATCGTTGCGCGCAGATCCACGCCGTTCCTGACATACAGCGCACCGATCCCTTTCGGACCGTGTATCTTATGCCCCGATATCGAAAGCATGTCGATGTTCGCGATATCGATATCGGTCTTCGTGAACGCCTGGACCGCGTCCGTGTGAAATAACGCGCCATGCTCGTGCGCTATTTTTGCCAGTTCGGCGACCGGCTGTATCGTTCCTATGACGTTGTTCGCCGTCATGACGGACACGAGCGCCGTGTTTTTGTCTATGACCTTCATAAGATCGCTGGCGCTGACCCTTCCGTCGCGGTCCACCGGAAGTATGCGGACATCGTACCCTGACGGTCTCATGCGTTCGCACGTTTCCAGTATCGCGGAATGCTCCACTGCCGATGTTATCACTTTCTTCTTTTCTGATGAAAAACCCATCAGCGCAAGGTTGTCCGCTTCCGTGCCTCCAGATGTGAATATTATTTCGGATGGCATGCAGCCGAGGGCCGCTGCGACCTTTTTCCTTGCGCCCGAAACAGCCGCTGCGGCGGCATCTCCCATCGCATGAATACTGCTCGGATTGCCGTACTTTTCACTGAAGAACGGTATCATTTCGTCGAGCACTTCTTTAGCGACTGCTGTTGTGCCACTGTTATCAAAATAGGCAATTTTTGGCATTTCATGTTCTATATCTTTGAGGGCCTATATTAAAAATGTGCGTTATGTTAGAAAACATAAATATAGTGTCGCTCGCTTTAGGTAGAACATTGAGCGGCTTAACAGTGTATATGCCGCGAGCATCCGAACAGAGGTCATTCTAATGGGGAAAAAATCGTTAATAACCAAAATGCCGCGCATCCAAAAGGAGATGTTGTCTTGTCTTCAGTGCGGATATTGTATCGAGGTGTGCGAAGCTCATGCGCAAACGCCGTGGGAATCCGTGACGCCGAGAGGCAAGATATACTATCTGACGCAGCTTGACAAGAAGAACATGCTTGACAAGCTCCTCAACCGGAAGGTGAGTGCAAGCGGCGATTTTGTTAGTGCGATATACAAGTGTACCGGATGCGGAAGCTGTGAAAAGGTATGTCACGCGGGAATTGAACTGGTGGCGTTCTGGGAAAAGATAAGGTCATGGCTCGTCGAGAACGGCGAGGGACCGCTGCCCGAGCATACGAAGCTTGCCAAACGCATAAAAGAGGGCAGCAACCCGTACGGCGAAGACCCGTCGGAAAGGGATGCGTGGTGGCCTAAGGATGTTCCGAGAGAGAAGACCCCCGATGTGATCATGTTCGCCGGATGCACCGGATCATACAGAATGAAAGATATACCGCAGGCCGGTGTGACCGTGCTCAACCGGGCCGGCGTGAAACAGAATTGTCTCGGAAAGGATGAGATATGCTGTACCTCGCCCGCTTTGAGGACGGGTAACAACAATCTTACGAAAAAGGCGGCGGAGACGGTCGTGAACAAGGCCGATGCGGTCGGAGCGAAAGATATGGTGATGACGTGTTCCGGCTGTTTCAAGACCGTTTCATCAGATTTCGGAAATCATTATTCGATGGTCGGACAGAATGTCTACCATTTCACTCAATACGTTGAAAAATTGATCGCAGAGAAGAAATTACCATTCAATAACCCGATAAACGCAAAGGTCGCGTATCACGACCCGTGCCATCTGGGGAGACACTCGGGCGTGTACGATGCGCCGCGTAACGTTCTCAAAAAGATAAAAGGCGTACAGCTGATCGAGATGGAGCGCAACCGCGATAATTCCAGATGCTGCGGCGCCGGGGGCGGGTACAAGAGCGCGTTCAACGATTTTGCAGTCAACATAGCGGCCAGCAGAGTAAAGGATGCGGAGGAAGCCGGTGCCGAGATCATAGCGACCGCCTGTCCGTTCTGCGTCCTTAACCTTACCGCAGGTGCGAAGAAGATCGGATCCAAAGTGAAAGTGATGGACATCTCGCAGATGCTCCTGAAGGTCACGGGGCCTGTCGAGGTGCCGGCGACGGCCGTTCCGAAAGAAGAGCCGAAGAAGGAAACGATAACGGAGATCAAAGTTGAGATCGTGGCCGTTCCAGTACCTGTTGAGGTACGTGTCGAAGTGCCCGTAGAGGTGCTCGTGCCCGCCGATACATCTGATGCAGGGGTATGCGAAGAGCCGCCGGCGGATATCGACTGGACGGAATGGGATCATTATGCCCACTCGGAAGGCGGATATCACGAGGAAGACCCGGACGCCATGAGGGCGGAGACCGCCGAGGACAGCGGAGAGCTGAAACTCAGAAGAAGGCTGTGGAGACGCGGCTACAGATACAGAAAGAAGTACGGCAAAGATAAGATAACGATCGCATTCATAAAAGCGCGCGTAGCCGTGTTCGTGGAAGATTCACAGGACAGCGCCAAGGACGACCGTCTCAGGAAAGAAGGATGGACGGTGCTCAGGTACATCGAATCTGATATAACCGACGCAAGAAAAGAAGCAGAGGAGGTCATCGCCGAGCTCGAAAGGAAGGATGACCTTTCAGAAGAGGCCGAAGGCTACGGCGTGAGGCAGAGCGCGTACGGTTTCATTGACGACGAAGTGCTCAGAGAGGAGACGGCGAATGACAGCGGAGAGCTGAAACTCAGAAGAAGGCTGTGGGGACGCGGCTACCGGTACAGAAAGGTGTACGGTAAAGAAAAGATGACGATCGCGTTCCTGAGAGCGCGCGTCGCAGTGTTCGTGGGAGAGGACAGCAAGGCCATGGACATTGACGATTCTCTCAGGATAGCCGGATGGACGGTGCTCAGGTTCAGGGAAAAGAGCATAACCGATGCGAGGAAAGAGTCTGAGAAGGTCATTGCGGCCATCGAGAACAACCTGAACGCGCTGATGAACGATGACGGTACGAAAGAAAAGGCGGCCGTTGATAAGGACCTCTTTGAAGAGGAATCGGAGGACGATCCGGCGGAACTCAAGTTCAGGCGTCTGCTCTGGTGGAATGATTATCGCTATCGCCGCAAGTACGGCAGAGAAAAGATCACCGTTGCGTTCAGAAGAGCAAAGGTCGGAGCGTTCATATCCAAGGACACGCACCGCCGCAAGGGCGATGATCTCCTCGTAAAGAGAGGATGGACCATAATGAGGTTCAAAGAATCGAACATCACCGATGCGTGGCCGGAGGCCAGCAAAGTGATGATGGCCGTCGACAGGAACCTTTACCTTCTTTCGAAGGGGATAATCCCGGAAGGAAGGAACATAACCGGTACCGATCTGACGGACGGCGGAGAGGAGGAGAACACCCCCGACTACAGGATCAGGATGATCCTGTGGAAAACGAACCGTTACAGAAGGAACTACGGCGAGTACAATATCAACATCGCGTTCCCTGCGGCGAAGGTGGCAGTGTTCGTCGGTGAGAGCACAGATTACAAACCGTGCGATGAGAAGCTTGCGGAAGACAACTGGATGGTGCTCAGGTTCAAGGGCGCCAGCGTGACGGACGGAGAGAAAGAGGCGAAGAAGATCGTCGCGGCGATCGAGAAGAACACCGAACGCCTTGAGGAACTGGAATTCGAGGGCGATGGCGGAGAAGATGAGGAGTATGATCTTTCATATCTCTCCGAGGACACCCCCGAAGGAAGGGTCAGAAGGGCCACCTGGAACAAGCGCCTCAGGTACAGAAGGGGTTACAGCCGTTACAAGATCGATATGGCTTTCGTCAAGTTCAAAGTGGCCGTATTCATGGATGCCGACGGAAAACGCAAACCGGTCGACGAGACCCTTGAAAAGAGGGGATGGACCATCCTCAGGATACGCATAAAGGACATTACGGACGGTAAAGAACAGGCGGACGTCATTCACAAAGCGGTGAAAGAGAGCAAAAAGAAAACGGCTAAGAAGAAAAAGAAGAAGCCCGCAAAGAAATGATCCTTCCGTGAAACCTCTTCCCTTTGAATTTTATATACCGTAAGGTTTGTTTAATATGTGATCACGCTCTCATGATATCATTGTCATTTGAGATGTTAGACAAGAAAGTGGCGGATGTTCTCAAAGGTATGAACATCTTTTCGCCCACCGACCCGCAGATCGACGTGATACCCAAGATACTGGAAGGTCATAACGTTCTGCTGGTGGCGCCCACCGGGATCGGAAAGACCGAGGCGGTGATGCTGCCCATATTTCATATGCTCATGATGACCCCGCGCAGCGGTATACGCTGCGTTTACGTGACGCCGCTGCGCGCACTGAACCGCGACATGCTCCGCCGCATGGAAGAGTTCGGACGGGCGCTGGACATCAAGGTCGGCGTAAGGCACGGCGATACGCCGGACAGTGAAAGGATCAAGCAATCACGCGAACCTCCGGACATTCTGATAACGACGCCGGAGACATTACAGGTCCTTTTCACAGGAAAACGGCTGCGCGAACATCTGAAGAGCGTGAAATGGCTGGTGGTCGACGAGATACACGAGTTAGCGACGGTGGAACGCGGGGCGCAGCTGAGCGTTGCCATGGAACGTCTGGTGAAACTTGCGGGCGAGTACCAGCGCATCGGATCGTCCGCCACCGTCGGGAACACGGACGAGGTATCAAAGTTCCTTACCGGTACGGGAAGGAACGTGATAATATCAAAACATGACACCAAACGCGATATGGTGCTTGACATCGAATGCCCGGAGACGGACGACGACCCTGAACTTACGGATAAGCTGCAGAGCGATCCTGACGTTCTGGCGGTGATAAAACGGGCAAAGGAGCACATTGAGAACGGACGATCGACGCTGTTTTTTGTGAATACCAGAGAAACAGCGGAATGGCTGGCCGCGAGATATCACATCCTTGACCCTGAATTTCCGATAGACGTTCATCACGGCTCTCTGTCAAAAGAGAACAGGATGGAGATGGAGGACCTTTTCAAAAAGGGCGAGATAAAAGCACTGGTGTGCACCTCCTCGCTGGAATTGGGGATAGACGTCGGTTCGACCGATCTCGTGATACAGTACAATTCCCCCAGACAGGTCTCTCGGATGATCCAGCGGGCGGGGCGCGCAGGCCACCGCATCGGCGAGACGATAAGGGCAAAGATAATCGCAACGGCACCGGACGAGCTGCTTGAGGCAGCCGTCATAGGAAGAAGGACGGGAACGAAAGAACTGGAGGACAAGACCGGACGTCCGAAACCGTTCACCGTTCTTGCCAACCAGCTCATCGCAATGACGATGTCCTCCCGCGTCAGCAGGGATGATGCGTTCGCTTTGCTGAAAAGATCGCACGCGTTCCGCGATCTTCAAAGAAGCGAGATGGACTCCGTCCTGGAGCAGCTCATTTCGATAAAGCTGATATTTCATGACGGCAACGAATTCAGACGCTCCAAGAAGGGCATGAACTATTTTTACAATAATATCTCGATGATACACGACGAAAGGACGTACCTGATCCGCGATATCGGCACACGGGGAATAGTCGGAACGCTGGATGAGAGCTTTGTCGCCACCTTTGCGGAACCGCACGCGATGTTCATCGCCAAAGGAAGAACATGGCGGATAGTCGAGATGCGTGAGGACGAATTATTAGTGGAGGGCTCCAAAGAGATCGGTTCCGTGCCGTCGTGGACAGGAAGCGATATCCCGGTGCCCTATGAAGTGGCGATGGAAGTGGGCCGTTTGCGGCGTATTATGAACATTGACGATTATGACTGCGACAAATACGCAAAAGAACGCATCCGTGAATACATAGAAAAACAGAAAGAACGTTTCGAGGTCCCTTCGGACATTCTCGTCACATTGGAGATAGGCGATCGCGTAGCGATAATCAACTGCTGTTTCGGCACGCGCGTTAACGAAACGCTGAGCAAAATATATTCTGCGCTTCTCTCGGCAAGGCTGGGGGAGAGCATCGGCATCTCTACGGACCCGTACCGGATCATTATTGAATTGCCGAGAAATGTCGGCAAAGATGTTCTTCTTAACGCCCTTACGTCGATAAGACCGGGGACCGTGGGGCCGCTGACGAAATTGACGATGACTAATTCGACGTACCTGAAATGGAGGTTCATGTATGTTGCAAAAAAATTCGGAATAATCGATAAGGATGCGGACCACCGTTACATCAACTTCTCACGCCTTTTCGATACTTACAAAGACACACCGGCGTACGATGACGCCGTCTCCAAGGTCCTGTGGGAAGATCTCGATATCGATAACACGGAAAAAGCGATATCTATGATCAGCGAAGGTGCGATCAAATTGAACGTAACGTCAATGTCGCCGATCGGACTTGAGGGGATAGTCAGAACAAAAGAACTTATGCAGCCGCTGAGAGCGGACCACTCGATACTCATGGCAATGAAAAAGAGACTGAATGATGAGACCGTATACGCATCGTGCCTAAAGTGCCAGAGTCAGCGGAGAATGCGCGTCGGCGATGCTCCGAAGAGATTTGTCTGCAGTAAATGCGGCGGCAACATGATCGCCGTTCTGAAAGAGTACGAACGCGAGAACATCAAACTCTTCGCTAAGAAGGATGCGGACGCGGATGACAGGAAAGAGATGATACGGATATCGAAGAATGCGAACCTCGTTAACGAGAACGGATCGAAAGCGGTGATGATACTCGCGGGCCGCGGCATCGGGCCTGATTCCGCTTCGCGCATCCTGAACCGGATGCATATCGATGAGGACGACCTTTTAAGGGATATCCTGGCGTCCGAAGTTCTTTATGCAAAGAACAAACGGTTCTGGGATTAGATCACGCTGTTAGTGAGTTCACCGACACCGTTTATCTTAACGACCACGGTATCTCCTTTTACCAGCGGTCCGATCCCTTCCGGAGTTCCCGTTGCCATTATGTCCCCTTCCTCTATCGTCATGAATCTTGACACGTAAGCTATCAATTCATCGACGGGGAATATCATCATCGATGTGTTCCCTTTTTGCCGTATCGTTCCGTTCACCGAAAGTTCAATGTCCAGATCCTGAACGTTCTTAACGGAACTTATCGGGACCGGGGAGGACATCGGTCCGAAGGTGTCCATCCCTTTCGCGATGCACCACGGGTTACCGACGGCCCTGGCCTTTGTCTGCATGTCCCTTGCCGTCACGTCATTGAAACATGCGATGTGCGAAACATATGATAACGCTTCTTTTCGGGGAATGTTCTTTCCCGTCCTGCCGAATATCAGCGCAAGCTCGCCTTCGTGGTGTACGGCTCCCGCCCCGTCAATTATAACGATGTTATCATTGTTCCCGATCAGGCATGATGTAGGTTTAAGGAAAACTATCGGTTCTTTCGGCAGTTCTGCGTTCGTCTCGGACAGATGCGACCTGTAGTTCCATCCTATGCATATTATCTTCCCGTATCTCATTTCAATTCCCCTTTGACACTGAACTCTGCTTTCTTCTCCTCTTCCGCGGGTTCCGTTATCTTCTTAGGCCTGATGCCTTTGAACCCTCCTCCCAGTACGTATACCTCGGATGATGTGGACCTTGACGCGTCCGGTTCGTGAACTTTCACGATGTGGAACCTTTTCTCCATTTCTTCTCTGATCGTTGGGAACATGTCTCCCATGAAGACCTTGATCACCATTATGCCGTCCTTCTTCAGGACGCGGTCCGCCACGTCTATCGCATACGTGCACAAATGAATCGAACGTGCGTGGTCCGTCGAATAATGGCCTCCTATGTTCGGCGCCATATCGGACAGGACGACATCCGCTTTCCCTCCCAGCTTTTCAAGCAGTTCTTTCATTGTCTCTTCTGCTGTTATATCGCCGATTATCGTTATGACGCCGTCGATCGGCTTTATCGGCCGAAGGTCGACACCCACCACCTTTCCGTCGCCCACTCTTTCTTTTGCGACCTGCAGCCATCCTCCCGGCGACGCTCCCAGATCGACAACGGAATTGCCGTCCTCGAATATTCCGAACCGGTCGTCCATCTGAATCAGTTTGAATGACGCACGGGAACGGTAATCGTACTTTTTCGCCAGCTTGTAATATTTTTCCTGTTTACGTTCGGAAAGCCAGCGTTTTGTCATACCGCGTATCATCAATTACATAAATTTAACATCTTCGCATTCCTTCTCAAAAGATATAAACCACGATACGCTACCGTCATCCGATAATATGTCAGGATGGACGTATGCTAAGGCCGGCGTGAACATAGACGACAAGTCCAGCGCCATCGAGTCGCTGGTGAAGGAACTTAAATTCAAGAGGACGGGCAAGGGACGCGCGTCCGATCTCAAGGGGATGTTCACCAGCCTCATCGAATTCGGTGATGATTATCTTACGCTTTGCACTGACGGCGTAGGAACGAAGCTGCTCATCGCGGCGGAACTGGGAATATGGGATACCGTGGGCATCGACTGCATTGCCATGAACGTAAACGATACGATATGCGTCGGCGCCGAACCTATCTCATTTGTTGATTATATTGCGATAGACAGACCGGACGAGGACCTGACGAACGCAATAGGAAAAGGATTGGAAAAAGGTGCCGAGATGAGCAACATGGAGATCGTCGGCGGCGAGATAGCCGTCCTTCCGGATATGGTGAAATCCGTTGATCTTTCAGGAACTTGTTTAGGATTCGTGAACAAAAAGAATGTCATCACGGGACAGGATGTCAGCTCCGGTGATTCGATAATATCACTGGCCGCGTCCGGGGTACATTCGAACGGCCTTACGCTTGCCCGGAAAGTATTCGAGAGTGCCGGGATCGGCATGCGTGAAAAAACATCGGGCATCAAGAGAACGGTCGGAATGGAACTTCTTGAGCCTACGGAGATCTACGTGCGCCGGATACTTTCCATGATAAAAGACCATAAGGTCACGGGAATGGTGAACATCACCGGCGGCGGGTTGCGTAATTTGCTTCGAATGCGCAAAGGATTACGTTACGTGATCGATGATCCTGTGAAACCGTTACCCATATTTGACAAGATGCAGGAACTCGGTAACATCGAGACGAGAGAGATGTACCAGACGTTCAATATGGGAATGGGGTACACCATCGTCGCACCTCCCGATGAGGCGGAGGCGATCGTCTCCGAGAACAGGAACGCAAAGATCGTCGGTTTCGTTGAAAAGGGGAACGGCGTACTCTATAAGCCGGACAAACTGCTGTACGAGCATTACTGATATGCGCACAATGCGCCCATCACTGCACCCAGCGCGGTGCACGTTTCCAGCGAGAAGCGTCCGTTGGTTATGTCAAGATTGTATCTCGGTATGCATGCGGCGCTCTTCGGCACGCCGTGCGGCCCCAGTCCGAAAACGAACAGCAGGCTTTTCCCTCCTTCCAGCATGCTTTTCACTTCTGCCAGGGATACAGATAATTTAGGATCGGGCTTGCTTGTTGTGAGCACCGGTTCGCCGAGCTGCGGCGGGAATCCCTTCCCGGGATACGGGAAGCTCTGAAATCTTCCTTTTTCCGCCAGTTCCGTTAAATATCCGCCGTTGTCGCCGATGCTTGTCGTTCCTGCCACCCATTCCGCAAGTTCCCTCGGTGTTCTCGGTTCCTCCGGGAACGGGAACCCGAACAATGCAAGATTCGAATCGAATGCAAGCGCCAGAGGCCCCGCCCTTGCCAGCGCCCTTCGGTGGGCCTCCATGAACTTGTTGGGATTGTATGAGTTGTACACTCCGATCGTGACCCTTCCTCTGCCCAAAAAGATCACCTCTCTGCTTCTACTGACTTTCGATGACGGCCTACTATCGCGTGGCGGTCACCATCCAAAAATATGTCCATATCCGGATTATCGGACTGTATGATCTCTATCTGCCTGAATATCTCA
>JAIRJQ010000085.1 GCA_031260545.1 Methanomassiliicoccaceae archaeon
GTCAGTCTTGTTTCCGTTCCGTTATTTATGAAGATGAGTTCATTGTTGGGGACGGTAAGCGTTCCGTTTATCGCAAAGATGCCTCCGTCGATGACCTCCAGCTTCGCGTCATAATTGCCTGTGACATCCACATCGCCCATGACCGTTATGGTCGAACCCGACCCGACCGATATGACCCGTGCCGTTGCGTTGCCGTTTATGAAGATCGTGCCGCCTACTATGGCGAATATCTCCGTCTCCGACATCCATGATCCGACGACACTACCGCTTATGAAGATCGTGCCGCCGCTGTATTTGAAGTTACTGTAAGTCCACCAATCGTATCCCTCAAGACCTGCCGCGATGGTGGCCCCTGAGGAGAACACGTAGCCGTTGATCGTGACCGCTCCAGTCTCGATGGCCGTAATGAAGGCACTTGTCCACTGCACATCACCGTTGATGACGATCGTACCGCCGGGTACCGCAGTTAACCGGCCGGAGAGGCCCTTGGCCCCGCCGGCCGTGAGCTCCCCACTCCATCCTCTCAGGTTGCCGTTAACCGTCACGGATCCGTTGCCGATCGCGGAGATGTACGTTATTTCGCCGCCGAAGATGTTGCCGTTGATGACGATCGTACCGCCGTCATTTACTTTTATGACCTCGCCCGTTTTGTCATCGTATCCTACATAACCTGCCATAATCTCGCAGTCGCTGCCGCCGAAATGCAGGTCGCCGTTGAATGTCAGCAGACCGTTGGTCCCGAGGACATAGCAGAATGTCCGTCTGAGATATTGGTCGTTTGTGACGATCACATTACTGGAATCTATGGTAATATTCGTCCAGCCTTGGGAGGCCAGCTGAGTGTTCACGGTCACCGTGCTCATCCTGGCCACAAAATTGATGTCATAATAGACATAGCCGCCGTACGGATAAGGACCGTAGTACGAGCGCAATTCGCCGTTCAATTCTGCCTCACATGCGACGAGTTCGAATGACATTACCTCGAATGAGCCGTTCTCGTCCAATATGAACGTGCCCGGGCCTGTTATGCTTACGGTGCTGGACGATATATATTCTGACGCCCACACGATCGTTGCATCACTGAGATCGATGGTCAAACCGTTGTCGACCTTGTCCACGATCGTCATATTGTTCATGCCTGTGACGATTATGTCCACGCCCGGATTTTCGCTGATGGCTTGTGCTATTGCGTTTTCAATGCCCCAGGTAGAGGACATGCCTCCTATGCTCACTTCATATCCTGTTCTTTCGCTGACCCCGGTGATGTCCGTCACACCGATATCGGACGCGCCCGCGTCATTGTTGTTATAACCGCCGATAAAGAAGAATGATGCGGAAGCGGCGACCATCACGGCAATGACGAACATTGCGATGACGGTTGCGGACCCTCTGCTTTTCCTCTCAGCGGAACCCCTCTTTCTCATATTCATTATATCACTTTCCGTGTTGCGTTAAAAAACATATTCCCTTGTTTTTCATATGCAAAAAAGGTTCTTCGCCCCTGTGAACCTTTTTATACTTGAAGGTAAGAAAAATATATAATATTATCAATTGATAATTAAGCAAAATACGATACTGGCTATCAGAAATCAATTGTTAACTTAAGGCCGCTTATATACCTGTTACGTACCGAGTATCTGCAGGTAACTGTGCCGCACGGAATATCATGACCGTACCCGCGCCGGGAACATATCCACATATGAGAGATGTTCAGAAAATGATATAACCATATATTCATTGATGCTGTTGTTATGCTTGAAGAAGCGGGGAATCTGATAGGTCTTGAGGTCTACACACCGGGCGGCATATTCGTCGGTGTCGTGAACAATTTGGTCATAGACCTGAAGAACAACAAGGTGGACGGTCTTTTCCTTGACGCGTCCAGTCCGGCGCTCGTCGATCATGGTGTTCCGCTGAACATACCTTTCAGATGGGTCCAGAGCGTCGGCGACATAATCATCCTGAGGGCCTTTCCGGATCACGTATCGCTCAGCCAGAAAGAGGCGGAACGCTCACTTCCTGGAAAGGGCGGCGCAAAGGGCAGCAAGCGCGGGAAACTCACCAAGTGAGGATACTTCTTTATCCAGGTCTTCGCCCCGCATCCCTGATAACTCCTTGTGCAGTGCGATCACTCTCTCCGCACCCCTGTGCGAGCCTTTCATCCTCAATTTTTCAACCGCATACGTATACGAAACGACCCTGTTGTCGCTGACCATGTTGTCCGCATGCGCAACTATCTTCTCCTCTATCGTCCTGGGAATGTAATCTCCTTTCGGTAATCCCAGCTCCAATGCGTCCTGGTCGTCGATGCCTGCGCCTATGTGTTTTCTTATTATGCTCACCAGTTCCTCCGGAAGCCCTAACTTTTTTGCCATATCGGCGCCGGCGACGGCATGCATTATGGTGTGGTCCTTTGCCCTTCCGATATCGTGCAGTAACGCGCCGGCGGCAACGAGCTCCGTATCGGCGTGAAATCCTTTTGCGATCTCGGCCGCGACCGTCTTCACGGTGCATGAGTGGACGATGACGCGTTTCGTACATCCGGCGTGCTCAAGCATCATGACGCACTGCGCTTCATCTGGATATTTCGACAACCGTCTTCCCCCTTTCGTTCGGTATAACATTGAAACGTCCGTTACGGGATTCGTACAACGCCTTGCCGCCCGTCAGTCTGTCCATGAATATAGATAATGCGGCGATCTCCGAATGCGGCTGATTCCCGACAGAGACGTTCATATCCGCCCTCTCATAAACTTCCGGCGGAACTTTTTCTGCGCCGACGATGATGATCATGTTCTTATCGGACGGTATCTTTTCGAGCGCTTCGTCGAACCTCTGTCCGTACATTGTCAGATGAACGACAATGCCGTCAAAATTTTTTATGATGTCTTTCCAATTCACGCCCGTACGTATCTCAAAATCCCCGCCGAACCTTTCGACCACGCTTTTGATGTTGCCCTCGAGGACGTTGTCCGCTGTATCAACATAAATTCCCTTTGCGCCCAATGCGCGTGATGATAACGCGACATGCGTTGTTACTCGTTTATCCCTCTGCGGACGGTGTCCGATCCTCATTATCCAGATGTCGGTCATCAGATTTACTTCTCTTGGATAGGTTCTATCCTGTGACCGCGGTAGTCCATTTTTACTGACCGGCGGACAAGGCTTCTGAGCATTGTCGATGAAAGGCCTAACGTTTCGGCAACATCGCCGGAGAACTTCCCGCCTTTCTCTATCTGTTCCATTATCTTCGCTTCCATTCCCCTGAACTCGTCCTCGCTCATCATGGCGGCTGCAAGAACATCGCTTATCTCATAGACCGGCCACTGCGCGTTTATGTGAAAGGACATGTAATAAGTGTGAAAAGATTTTTCGGGATAGTTGTTGCCTGTGGATTGCCAGCGGCTCTCCACGAGTTTCATTTTTTCGAAGAAGAGTATCGCCTCTTTTCCTTCCGGACCGAACTTGTCCTCGATCTCTTTCGCGGTCCTCCACTCCAGCGTCACCTCCTTCAGAACGTCCCTTTTTACAGCCGTGTCCACCGACCTCAGCATGGGCACTAGTTCTGAGGGTTCACTTATAACCTTGATTCTGTTCATGGGGCTTGTGCATAGCGTTATATATATAAAAAACACACAGATAACCCTTCGTGTTTTCGGAAACAATAGTTAACGACACTTCTATTGTGAACTGTGTGGGAAAACTGTATTTACTAATTATTTTAGAGCATCGGCCTCTTCATCGGATCGAGACGGTCCGTGCTTCTTTGCAGGCGCGGCCCCGATCGGGAGGGAATGGATAAAGATATAAGGCGCGGCCGAACCCCGCATGCTGAAGCATACGGCCACTCGATCCCGCCGGTAGCTCCGAGGAGACGACGGGCATAGTGAACATGATGCTCATAATGAGCTGCGATCACCTCATAAGATGGTTATGATATCAACTGCTGGGTCTGTATCATTTTCACATTTGCTGACATGTTCATCTGATCTGTGCCGGATCATTCGCCTTCCCCTTGCGCTCCCCCTTAATGAACGGTGCAGGCATGCCTTCCATTATCGCTCCGGTCATCACGATGTTTTTTTTCTTGGCCCCGTGTATGTAATATTCGCCCTTCTTGTTCGTCTTCGCCTGCTTCGTCTTCCCGTTCACGGTTAACGCGAATGCGGTACCTTCTAGGCCTTTGCCGTCATGTGCCCGCCGCACCCCTTCTTTTAAGTAACCACAGCAGGAACGGTGCGAACGCGGACGTCAATATTACGGGGATGATTATCATTATGAACGACGAGCCGTCATCCCCGTCCGTATGGGATGACAAGACATCCATCTCGAAATGCGCGTCCTCCGCGTCTCTCAGGAACGCCGGCGGAATGTTCGACATCAGGACGTGTCCGTCCTTCCATACATTCGTTATCGTCACGGTCTCGCCGGCGCCCACCGGTATTGCGTACTTGCCGTTCTCGCCCGTAACAACGGACCCGGGCACGCCGCCGATCGTGTACTCTATCGTCACGCCTTCTATGCCGGTTGTCGTACCTTTGATATACACTGTTCCTGACACATAAAAGCCTATCAGCATGGCGAAGTCCGCGGTCGCGTCCGCATCGTATGTCTCGAAGGGCGGCGTCCCGGACACCAGAACGTACCCGTCCTTCCATACTTTCGTTATGATCACGATTTCGCCGATGTCCGCCAATATGACGTAATTGCCGTTCTCGTCCGTAACAACGGACCCGGGCACATCGTC
>JAIRJQ010000092.1 GCA_031260545.1 Methanomassiliicoccaceae archaeon
TTGATGTATTCCATCTTTAGCACCCTGTTTAGACAAATTTATAGTTGTAGTATAAATTTATCATATTTAATATCTTGGCAGGCGGTCGGGTACATGAACCGATCGTAAGGGTTCGAATCCCTTCAAGCTCGCCATAGGTCATATTTTCATCCGATCCTATTTTGCGGTCCGTTCTCAGTGCTTTGTATAAGTTGCTCGCTTCGGATGGTTTGTATTCCTTATATCTCCACCCACGTTTCTCTCTGTTGTTATCACATCTGTAGAGGGCGATGATCCCTTTGACCGCCCCGGCAAAGACATTATCGAATTTTAAAAACATTAATTTTTTTTATTTCTCAAAATGTGAGGCCCGTTGGTCGTTCAAACATCAAAAGTAATCAGGGTACTTGATCAGAAATATTGATATATCTGCAACGTATTGATAATTTTCGATATGAGGCAGATATATGGATGATGACCATAAGAACAATGCGCATGTATTCAAAGCATTCTGCGACGAGAATCGTCTCAGAATATTGGAACTCCTGCAGACTGGGGAGAAATGCGCATGCATCCTTCTTGAGAGGATGGACATAACGCAGCCGACGTTATCGCATCATATGAAAATTCTGTGCGACAGCGGCATCGTGATACCAAGGAAGGATGGTAAATGGACCCACTATTCAATAAGCCGCGACGGTCGCGGTAACGCTGCGAAACTGCTTTTGAAATTAACAGAAATAAAGATCAGAAGCTGTCAGGAAGGGAGGTGTCTCATCGATGAGTGAATGCTGTTCAAAACAGGACGATCAGACGGATATACGTAAAACGTCTACGGAACTAACATTCGGCGACCGCATGGGCGCATTGAAAGTGCGGTGCGGGATAGGCCGGAACAATTACAAGATCAAGCCCGGCCTTTACGCTGTCGGAGATCCGGACGATTCCTCTCCCGTGCTGGTCAGCGCCAATTATAAGCTCACGTTCGACAGCCTGCGTAAGGAACTGAAAGGCATGGACTGCTATCTGCTGATACTCGATACGAAAGGCGTGAACGTATGGTGCGCCGCCGGAAAGGGGACGTTCGGTACCGAAGAACTTTTGAACCGTATCAAGAAGACAAAACTCGCTGATGTCGTGTCACATAAAAAATTGATATTACCGCAGCTCGGCGCACCCGGGATATGCGCTCACAACGTGAAAAGACGTTCGGGATTTGAAGTGATATACGGGCCGGTCAGAGCGGCGGACATAAAGGCATTCATTGCAGCCGATATGGAAGCAACCGACGAGATGAGAAAGGTGAGATTCACCATGCGCGACCGCACAGTGCTCACGCCGATGGAGTTCATCCCGGCAATGAAGCTTTCACTGTTGGTTTTCGGTCTACTGTTCCTTGCGAACCTTATCGCATCAAGACCATTCGGAATTGAGGATCTGGCAATATACATGGGAGCAGTGGTGTTTGGTACGATAATCACACCGATACTCCTTCCGTTCATACCGGTAAGGGCGTTCTCGCTGAAAGGATGGATACTCGGACTGTTATGGACAATATACGCGTTATGGGCATTCGGATGGCTGCAGGATGATATGATCACGGCAGCAGGATATCTGTTCTTTTTGCCGTCACTATCGGCATACTTTGCGATGAACTTCACCGGGGCGTCCACTTATACATCATTTTCAGGTGTGATGAAAGAGATGAAGGCCGCGGTACCGTTCATCATTGTGACGGTGATCATAGGTATCGTATTACTAATATTCGGGAAGGTGATCTGATGAGATATCTCAAGAATGTTACAACGTTAAAGCTCAATGAAAAGAAATGTCTCGGATGCCAGAGGTGCAAAGAGGTATGTCCGCATAATGTGTTCCTCATGAACGATATGAAAGCAAGCATACGTGACAGGGACGCATGCATGGAATGCGGCGCATGCATGAAAAATTGTCCAGTGAACGCGATATCCGTCGATTCCGGCGTCGGTTGTGCCATGGCAATAATAAAAGGGTGGCTCACAGGGAAAGAACCAAGCTGCGGCTGTTCGGACGATGACTGCTGCTGACCTGTCCGCCCGGATATCTAGCCAAAATAAAACAAATCTAATATTGTACGATGTCTCTATGGTGAAAGCATGAGGGTCAATGGAAAAGACGTTGGAACGGCATCACCGATAACACTGAAGGATCTGATCCTGAACAGCGGGTTCAGAGAGGACCGTGTTGCCGTCGAGCTGAACGGAAAGATAATTCCTAGGTCTGAATACGCAAATGTTCTTCTGAAAGATATTGACTGCGTAGAGATAGTCGGATTCGTCGGAGGCGGATGATGATCCCGAGCAAAGACGAAATTGATGACGCGTTATGCGAAAGACATACCGCGGAAGTTCACGACGCAATAAAGAAAGCAAGGATAGGGATCGCAGGTCTCGGAGGACTGGGATCGAACATTGCCGCTATGCTTGTAAGAGCCGGAGTATCCGATGTGGTAATAGCTGACATGGATACAGTGGAGATAAGCAACATAAACAGGCAGAATTATTCTGTCAGCAAGATAGGAAGCTCAAAGGCTGACGCGACCGAAGAAGTTCTCAAAAGCATCAATCCTTACGTATCGATAGAAAAACACAATGTCAGACTGGACAGGTCCAATATCCCCGCAGTTTTCAAAGGATGCGGCATCGTATGCGAAGCATTCGACGTACCGTCGGAGAAGGCGATGCTCATCAATACGATCCTCGAAAAATGTCCAAGGATAAAAGTGGTATCGGGATCCGGGATGGCAGGGTTCGGAAGATCCAATGAAATAACGACGAAGAAGGTGTTCGAGCGCCTTTACATCTGCGGAGACGGTATCGATATGGAAGATGTTAAGGGAGGACTCATGTCACCGCGCGTGAACATCTGCGCCGGACATATGGCGAACACGGTGTTATCATTGATATTGAAAGGGGACATATGAGAAATGGCCGACGAATTGAGTATCGGGGGCAGAAGATTCAATTCAAGGTTCATATTGGGTTCAGGGAAGTTCTCGCTTGAATTTATGCGAAGGGTCATAGACAACGGCGGCGCTGAAATGGTCACACTGGCTCTTCGCCGCGCGAACGCCGGGAAGGAGAACATATTGGACCACATACCAAAGGATATCACCCTGCTTCCCAATACATCCGGCGCGAGGAACGCTCAGGAAGCGGTACGCATAGCGAGACTCGCCCGCGACCTGGGATGCGGAGATTTCGTGAAGATAGAAGTGATAAACGATTCCAAATATTTACTTCCAGACAATCAGGAAACGATAAAGGCGATCGAGATACTATCCAAAGAGGGATTCATCGTGATGCCGTACATGTACCCTGATCTCATAGCCGCGAGACGCATGGCGGATGCCGGCGCAGCAGCGATAATGCCTCTGGGCGCACCGATAGGAAGCAATAAAGGTCTTCTGACAAGAGATTTCATCAAAATATTAGTGGACGAGGTGGACCTGCCGATAATCGTGGACGCCGGCATCGGAAGGCCGTCGCAGGCATGCGAAGCAATGGAAATGGGCGTTTCTGCGGTAATGGCGAACACCGCGATAGCAACCTCAAACGATATCGCGATGATGTCAAAAGCATTCAAACTTGCGATAGAGGCGGGAAGGAAAGCATATCTCGCCGGTCTCGGAAGAGTATTGGAAAAAGAGGCGGAGGCGTCAAGCCCTTTAACGGGATTTCTGGAGGATCGATCTTGAAGGACCATATGGTCTATGCGTCCAATATGGAGTCCATAGAGTCGAACATAATGGATAAAGTGCTCGCTCGAACGAAAGAATATGATCCTTCGATATACGATGAGAGCGACGTAAAGAAAGCGATCGGTACTGACAGACCAGCATTCGAGGATTACAAGGCGCTCCTGTCTCCCGCAGCAGAATCGTTACTGGAAGAGATCGCGGCAAGGGCGAAGAAGGAAACGAGGCGGTATTTTGGAAATTCTGTAAGCATTTTCACACCGTTGTACATTTCGAATCATTGCGACAACCACTGCACATACTGCGGCTTCAGCCGCAATAACGACATCGTAAGGGGAAAATTATCACGCGATGAGATGGAAGATGAGTTCAAAGCGATATCAGAGACGGGATTGGAGGAGATATTGATACTCACAGGAGAATCAAGAACGGAATCGGGCGTGGAATATATCGGCGATTCCGTAAAGACCGCAAAGAAGTATTTCTCCACGATCGGCGTGGAAGTGTATCCGATGAATATCGACGAGTACAGATATCTCAACGGATGCGGTGCCGATTTCGTAAGCGTGTATCAGGAAACGTATGATCCTGATATGTACGCAAAGTATCATCCGAAAGGTCCGAAGCGTGTGTATCCGTACAGATTCAACGCGCAGGAACGGGCGATCATCGGAGGTATGAGAGGCGTAAGCTTCGGTTCTCTGCTGGGACTCGGGGATTTCAGGAAGGATGCATTTTCGACGGGCATCCATGCGCATCTCGTCCAACAAAAATATCCTCACGCCGAGATATCATTCTCAGTTCCGAGGATGCGCCCCCATAATAACGATAACGGCGAAATTCATAATAATGTCCGTGAAAGACAATTGCTGCAGGTATTGCTCGCGTACAGGATATTCATGCCGTTCGCGTCCATAAACATATCCTCCAGGGAGCGGAGCGCATTCAGGGACAACATAATAGGATTGGCGGCCAACAAGATATCCGCAGGCGTTAAAGTAGGCGTCGGCGGCCACAATAAAGAAGAGAAAGGCGACGAACAGTTCGTGATATCCGATCCGAGGGATGTATCGGAGGTGCATACGATGATACTGCAAAGAGGGTTACAGCCCGTTTACACAGATTACATAAGGATGATGTGATCCCGATGGAACGGATAACAGCAGAGACGATACGGGATATGATCACATTGTACCTGGTCACAGACAGCACCGGCATGTCCGTTGACGTATTCTTAAAAAAAGTGGAACAAGCATGCAGAGGAGGCGTCACAATAGTTCAGCTCAGAGAGAAAGAAAAGGACGGGCTGGAGTATCTCGGCCTCGCGGAAAAGGTGAAACGGATAACCGATAATTACGGTATCCCTTTAATTATCGATGATCGGGCCGATATAGCAATGGCGGTCGGCGCAGCGGGAGTTCACGTGGGGCAAAGCGACATTCCTGTAAGGCATTTACGAAGGCTTCTCGGTAACAATAAAATAATAGGTGCCAGTGCGAAGACCGTCGATCAAGCGAAGAGGGCGAAGGACGAAGGTGCGGATTATCTCGGTGTCGGTGCGATCTATCCCACAACGACCAAAGTGATAACACGAATAACAGAGATATCAACGCTCAAC
>JAIRJQ010000112.1 GCA_031260545.1 Methanomassiliicoccaceae archaeon
TGTCAGCAAATGATCGCGTCCGCACACATATTCAGGGTTCAGAAGTATCACATCACCTCCCAAACTCTGAAAATGTTTGATGATGTCATTGAACGGAAGATCGCATCTGATGCCGAGGACGGCAACATTCACCATGCACCCTTTATAGCATCCATATTTTAATCATTGTCTTCCGATTATTGAGAAAGTTTATTTGCAACCCACACTTTATCCCCTCGGGGAACCTTATGAGCGAAAAGTGGGTAAGGGTAGCGGCACCGGCCACAATATCCAACATCGGACCGGGCTTTGACATATTCGGAATGGCATTGACCGAACCTTTCGATGTTATCGAAGGCAGAAAGACAGATTCCGGGATCGTAATTTCAGAGATAACGGGACCGGGTGCGGAAACGATACCGAGGGATCCTAAAAAGAACTCGGTAGGAATAGCGGCGGAAGCGGTACTGAAAAAATGCGGGGCAGATTTCGGTCTGGAATTGAAGATCAAAAAAGGGATACGTCCGTGCAGCGGCATCGGTTCGTCAGGCGCATCAGCCGCCGGAGGGGCATTTTTAGCGCACATCCTGTGCGGCGAGAAGCTCAGCAGTAACGAAGTGGTGATGTGCGGCGCAATGGCAGAGGACGTTACTTCAGGAGGATTGCATGCGGATAACGTTGCACCGTGCATATTGGGCGGTTTTACAATGATAAGGTCATACGAACCGTTCGAGGTCATTCGGATAGAACCGCCAAAGAATCTCGGTGTCGTTGTTGCCATGCCTGATGTGATGGTATCCACGAAAGAAGCGAGAGCGGTCCTTCCAACGGAAGTTAAAGTGAAAGATCTGGTGTTCCACGCCGGTAATGCGTCATGTTTAGCATACGGAATGGAGATCGGCGACATAGAACTGATCGGAAGATCGGTGAAGGACGCGGTCTTCG
This sequence comes from Methanomassiliicoccaceae archaeon, assembly GCA_031260545.1. GTDB lineage: Archaea > Thermoplasmatota > Thermoplasmata > Methanomassiliicoccales > Methanomethylophilaceae > Methanomicula. The sequence goes on from JAIRJQ010000112.1 coordinate 925, forward strand.
AGCCGGCAAGGACCCATTTGGTGCCGCATCTCAAGGAAGCGGAGTCTGTTGCACGGTCACTCGGTGCAAAGGCGGCATTCCTCGGAGGTTCCGGGCCGTGCGTCATATCATTCTTCAACAAAAATGAGAGCGACGGTACGTCGATCGCATCCGGCATCGGCAAGATGTACGAAAGCAAAGGGATGAAATGCGAAACATGGGTGACGAACTGGGGAGCAGGGTGCAGGAGAGTCTGATATGGCCCCTCACAAGATAATCTGCAGGGAATGCGGAAGGACGATAGAAGATCAATATCTGGACACATGCCCGTCATGCGGCGGCCTTCTGGTAATTAAGATGGACCTTGAGCCTCTCAAGGCAATGAGGCCGAAGGACCTTCACAAGGTGCCGATAGGAGTGTGGAGATATGCACCGTTCCTCCCTGCCGATCCGTCGGCCAAAGTTTCGATACAGGAAGGCGGGACGCCTTTATACAAATGCTCAGCGCTCGGCAACGAGATAGGCATCGGCGATCTCCATGTGAAGTACGAAGGCGCAAATCCGACCGGTTCATTCAAGGACCGCGGGATGACCGTCGGTGTGTCGCACGCGATGGAGATAGGCGCGAAGATCGTAGGGTGTGCGTCCACCGGGAACACATCAGCCAGTCTTGCCGCGTATGCGGCAAAGGCAGGGTTAAAATGTGCAGTGTTCTTACCGTCCGGAAAGGTCGCCGCAGGCAAATTAGCGCAGGCAATGTTCTTCGGCGCCACGGTACTGTCGGTGGACGGCAACTTTGACGAAGCGTTAAGGATCGTAAGGGAACTGGCCAAAGAACGCCATCTCTATCTTCTGAACTCAATAAATCCATACCGCCCGGAAGGCCAGAAGTCCGTCCTTTTTGAGATAATGGACCAATTGTCATACGAAGTACCGGACCGCATCATACTGCCGGTAGGGAACGCAGGGAATATATCGGCGGTACACAAAGCGATAATGGAACTCGAGGAGATAGGATGGATCAGCAAGGTCCCGATGCTCACCGGTATACAGGCAGAGGGATCGATGCCGATCGTGAGGGCATTCAATTCGAAACATGATGATTTCATTCCTGAAGAGAACCCGGAGACCATCGCCACCGCAATAAGGATAGGCAACCCGGTGAGCGGACGGAAAGCGCTGAAGGCGATATACGATACCGGCGGTCATGCCACCTCCGTTACGGATGAAGAGATAATAGCCGCCCAAAAACTATTGGGTCGGAAGGAAGGCGTAGGCGTAGAACCGGCAAGCGCCGCATCCGTGGCCGGCGCCAAGAAACTTGTAGAAATGGGAGTGATCGATAAAAAGGAAAAAGTGGTCTGCATATGCACCGGAAATGCCTTGAAAGACCCCGATACGATAATTTCTACAAATCAATCGCCGATTAGAGTTTCGAAAGGTTTATTAGGTATCAAAAATATATTAGGTTTGTGATCTGAAGTCAAGGAGATTGGATTGACGATTCGAGTCCGGTGCGTCTCTCGCCGTTTCGATGCTCCTGATCTCCTCTCCTTGGCTCCGGGCACATATTTTGAAATTTTCTGACCCGACCTGTTCCTTCAGGCTTTTTGCCAATACCATACCTATCCGGGGCAATGACGCTATGCTGTTGACATCTGCGTCGGCAATATCCTTCCTTCCCTTTATGCCCGCATTGTGAAGAGTTCTCGCTCGCGATCTCCCTATCCCTCTGAACGCCGCAAGTTCGATCAGCTCGCTCTTGATCCCGTATTTTACTCTTGTCAGCAGAGGCCTCAGTCTTCTTGCGCATTCCGGTCTGAAGATCGCGGACAGTTCGTTCATTGAATGCAAGATCCATTCAACGGTGTCCACTCTCGCACGTATATCTCCGGGACCTATCCCCAGTACTTCCGTTATTGTTTCTTCGTCGACCTCGGTTATCCAGTTCAGCATAAGGTACGCGACCTTAAGGTCGGAGAGGAAGAATTCGTATCCTTCATGATCATCCGGTTCCTCCACCAAGAAATAACCGTCATATTCAGCGATCAGTTTTTTCAGAACATCGCCGTCCGCTTTCTTAGGATAAAGGCCAAGAACGTCCGGGGTGGACGCAACCGCGTGCAGTATCGCAAGATCGGGAGTGTCATCATTCATTTTCAATAACGAATCGCGCAGTATGACCGCCGATTCCGGATCTATGTAAAGATCCGATACCCTTTTACCGAACGGCGTTGCCCTCAGACCGCCATCGTTGGAGATCATGCCTTCCGAGATAAGGTGTCCGACCGCTCTTTCAACGACGTTCTCGACACCGAACAGCTCCGACTGGTGGCCGAAGAACGTCTTCCTGAGAAAATCGATGACATCTTCTTCGGAGGATGCGTCCTCTGTCGCTATCAATCCAAGGATATGGCTTCTCAGGACCGCCTCATTGTTCAGTTTTGATAATATCGGCTCAGGGTCCCCGGAAAGGTAATCTTTGATGATATGCCTTTTATCGTATTCCGTTTTCGCGATGATTATCGCTTCGCCGTGCGGATCGTACCTCGGTCTTCCGGCACGGCCGCACATCTGTTTAACTTCCATTACCGAAATGGGAGTATATCCGGCGTTCGACTCGAATCTTTTCGTATCACGAACGATCACACGTCTCGCCGGAAGGTTGATCCCGGCGGCAAGCGTCGGTGTTGCGACGATGCACTTTATCCTCCCGCTTTTGAAACCGTCCTCCACGAACCGCCTCTGCTGGTACGTTAGCCCAGCATTATGGAACGCCATCCCGCATTTTGCGCACGATGCTAATTTCTTTCCGAGCGACGTGGATTCGCTCTCTCCTTCCAAGATCATCATCTCTTCATCCGACAGCCCGGGCGATGTTATTTTACTCATGTCCTTGGAATATTTCACAGCCAGCGACTCTGTCGAACGGCGGGCGTTAACGAACACAAGACATTGCCCCCCTTCGTCGACAGTGCCTCGTATCAGTGACCAGATCTCATCCTTTCCTGTGTCCACGTCAACAACGTCGTATTCATCAAATGTTATTTCGCCGTTGAAATATACCCCTTCCTTCAACGGAATGGGACGCCATTCGCTTGTCACAAGGTCCGCGTTCAACCATTCCGCCAATTCCCGGGAGTTCGATATCGTTGCGGATAACGCTATCATCTGCATGTTCGGGTTACGGCGCATCATCTTTGTCAGCGCAACCTCAAGCGTCGGCCCCCTGGAAGGGTCGTGTATGAGATGGATCTCGTCAGCCACCACAAGACCGACGTCATCCATCCATCTGTTCCCGTGTCTCAGCAGCGAATCGGCCTTTTCAGACGTGGCAACGACAATGTCCGCATTGTTCAGCCATTTATCTTCCGAATCAAGGTCGCCGGTGCTCATCGCAACTCTGAGTCCGAGATGGGAGAATCTTTCCAGATCATCTCTTTTCTCGGACGCCAGCGCCTTTAACGGGACGATGTACAGCACTTTCTTCTTATCAGTGAGGACCGCTCTCAAAGCGGCGACATATCCCACCAGCGATTTTCCCGTTGCCGTCGGAACGGCAACGACAACATTCTTTCCGAGGATGACCTTCGGTATGGCATTTGCCTGCGGAGGATATAACGTCACGTAACCCTGCGATTCCAGCGCATTTATTATGTTCTCAGGAAGCCCCAGCTCATTCGTACGCATCATACGGGCAATACGTTAATTGTTATAACGTCTTTCCCATGCGTGCTTTGACTATTAAAAAAAAGGCAGAAATACGCACTTATGGGCGTAAACAGGGAGGCTTTTTATAGAAGGTTATTCATCCTAAATGATATTAAAGGAGATGCACGATGGAAAAAGAAAGCACTGTGACACCTTTGGATGAGTGGATCGAGGAACAGAGTTTCAACTCCACTGCCGATATCGACGTTCCCAATAAAATGGCCGATAAGGTCATTGGACAGGACAAGGCGGTAGAGGTCATCAAAAAGGCCGCTTCACAGAAAAGACATGTGATGCTGATCGGCGAACCCGGTACAGGAAAATCAATGCTGGCTAATTCAATGGTAGAATTCTTATCAAGAACGGAACTGCAGGATGTGATCGCATATCACAACCAGGAAGACGTTAACGTGCCGCTGATACGCGTACTGCCGGCGGGCAAAGGAAAACAGATAGTTGCCGAACAGAAGATGTACGCCGCTTCGCAGAAGGCGCAGAAAGGAAAGTCAATGCTGATGGCGATGGCGGCGATCGTCGGATTGGGCATATTGGGAGGATGGTTCTTTGCCGACGAAGGAAAATTCGATGTGACGTTCCTTTTCGTTGCGGCGATATTCTGCCTTATTTTATTTTTCATCAACAGGTCCCCCGGGCAGAGGCAGGAGATAATGATAGTGCCGAAGCTGCTCGTCGGACACGACGAAGGCGAGATGCCTCCGTTCATTGACGCCACAGGCTCGCATGCCGGTTCGTTATTAGGTGATGTGAGGCACGACCCGTTCCAGAGCGGAGGTCTTGAGACGCCGTCACATGACAGGCTCGAACCGGGAGCGGTGCACAAAGCATCGAAAGGCGTTCTGTTCATAGACGAGATAAACGTTCTCAGGATGGAGTCGCAACAGTCCCTGCTGACGGCGATGCAGGAAGGCAAGCTCTCAATAACCGGTCAGAGTGAAAGATCATCCGGCGCCCTGGTGAAGAGCGAACCGGTACCATGCGATTTCATATTGGTATGCGCAGGGAACGTCGATGCAATGAACGGCATGCACCCTGCTCTCAGATCAAGGATCAGAGGATACGGCTACGAAGTGTACATGCTGAACTCCATGAAGGACACCGATGAGAACAGAAAAAAATTGATACGTTTTGTTGCTCAGGAAGTTACAAAGGATGCTAAGATCCCTCACTTTGATAAGTATGCGGTAGCCGAGATACTTAGGGAAGCACAACGCAGAGCGGGCAAGAAAGGCGAGTTAACGTTAAGGATGAGGGAACTCGGAGGACTCGTGCGCATAGCAGGTGACGTAGCGGTCGCAAAGTAATCGAAACTCGTCACAAAAGCGGACGTACTGGAAGCAAAGAAAACGGCCCGCAGCCTTGAGCAGCAGCTTGCCGACCGGTATATAGAGCAGCACAAGTCATACGAGATGTTCAGAACGTCCGGCTCCGAGGTCGGCGCAGTTAACGGTCTTGCGGCAATGAACGCAAGTTCCAACATGGCCGAATATTCAGGCATTGTTTTACCGATAGTCGCTGAGGTCGCACCGTCGCAGACAAAAAAGGGAACGATCGTGGCGACTGGACAGTTAGGCACGATAGCGAAGGAAGCCGTTGAGAATATTTCCGCCGTGATCAAAAAGTATACGATGACGGACATATCCGAACGGGACATTCACATTCAGTTCATAGGAACATACGCTGGTGTTGAAGGCGACAGCGCATCCATCACCATTGCGACGGCGGTCATCTCGGCGATGGAAAATATTCCGATAGATCAGTCGCTTGCAATGACCGGGAGCCTCAGCGTGCGCGGTAAAGTATTGCCGATAGGCGGTGTCACTGCGAAGCTGGAAGCTGCCGGACAGGCAGGCATCAAAAGAGTACTGATACCAAAAGAGAACGGAAAGGACGTGATGATCGAAACGAGGTACTACGATATGATGGACATCGTGACGGTCGAGAACTTAAGGGATGTTCTTGAATACGCGCTTGTCGATTGCGAGAAGAAGGAACAGTATCTTAAAAAACTGTTACCGCTGACAGCGAACGGATCATCGACCGCGAAACACCTGGAAAGACCGCTGATCGCCGACATACAGCGCCCGGTACCGGATGCGGCGCCTCAATGATATGGTGTAACAATGCGCAAACACGAAAAGGATTCGCTGATCATCGGCCGTTTCCAGCCGTTCCACAACGGCCATATGGAAGTTATACGAATCATATCCAAAGCGTCCGAGAATTTAACGATAGGCATCGGAAGCGCCCAGTATTCGCACAGCGTGAACAACCCGTTCACTGCCGGCGAACGATACAGGATGATCTCAAATTCATTGAAAGAAGAAGGTATAACAAACGCATACATCGTTCCCATAGAGGACCTGAACAGGTCATCCGTATGGGTGTCCCATGTCGTTTCCATGTCACCGCCGTTCTCTGTTGTCTATTCCAACAACTCGTTAACAAGGCGCCTTTTCATCGAGGCCGGATATAAGATAGAGGATTCACCGTTATACAACCGTTCCGAATATTCCGGAACGGAGGTCAGAAGGAGGATGCTTTCCGGCGAGGATTGGCGCTCGCTCGTTCCGAAGGCCGTTACTGCTGTGATCGATGATATAAACGGCATCGACCGCATAAAGGGGCTGAAGGATGACATCTGATCCTTCCGGGAATCTGAAAGAGCTTTCCGATCTTTTAATAAAAAAAAGATATACGTTATCGTTGGCAGAATCATGCACCGGCGGCCTGATAGCGAAACAAATAACTGATATGCCAGGCGCATCAAAGTTCTTCATAGGATCGGCGGTAACGTACTCAAACGAATCAAAGGAAAAGTTGCTTAATGTATCGCACAGGACATTGACAGAACATGGCGCAGTGAGCGCCGAAACAGCGGAAGAGATGGCAAAAGGTGCAATGTTCCTTTTCAAAACGGACGCCGCAGCATCCGCGACCGGTATAGCCGGACCCGACGGCGGAACAGAAACGAAACCGGTCGGAACGGTGTTCATTGCCGTAACGGACGGAAAGAGGACGAAGAGCGAACGTCTTGTTCTGAAAGGATCACGTGATGACATTCGAAACGAAACGTCAGAGAACGTGATCCGTATGCTCATCGATCTGATCGAAGGCGCCTGAATGGATCTTGCCGAATAACGGAAATTCGGACACGATCACTTTTTCTTAGGATAAGGATTCAACGTTAACGGAATGCCGGTGCGCTTTGTCAGTTCCGATATGAATAATTGTTTATCTTTAGGGGATACTGAGATCCCGTCATTCCTTCCCTTCGAGTTAATGAATCTTATCACTATCTGGTCAAACGAGAAACCATACAAATGATGGGTCCATTCACGGGACTCATAGAACTTTCTTATGCTGCTGTAAGGTATGAAGTCTGGTATGAATCCATAACCTACGAAATTCAGGGGCAGTCTTATACCGTCGCATTCAAAGATACATCTGATACGCATTGCTATTAAAACGATGAAGATCAAGATGAGAAGGAAGATCGATCCGAATACGGTCAAACCCAACCAGCCGGCCCCCGGGATAATGCCATAGCCGGCGATGGCCAAAGGTATCACGGAGCACAATAAGAGCAGGATCACGATGCCGTAATAATTGAATTTTCCCTTTGAAGTATAGAATATGATATTTCCGTCGGCGTCAGTGTTCATTTCGATCTCCACGCTTTTTCAATAAGTTCATAGAGCTCCATCGTTTTTTCAGCACTATTCTGATTGAAGACGAGTATCTTTCCTTCCGTTGGTGTGACAACTATGTACAATCCCACGCCATTATAGATGGCCAGCGTATAATTTCCGAAGGCATCGTTCCTAAAGCTGCCGCTGCTTACGTTCGTGCCTCCGAATCCATTCGTACGTGTTCCTGCGGCCAAATTGTCACGGAGTTCCATTGAAACGATGTTGTCATATTCTATGTATACATTCGTCATCGGCGCATTCACTTTCAATCCGTCATCATCCATCGTGGCCGTTACATTTCCGTATCCGAAAGAGAAGAACACGATCACAAGGACGATCACGGTCACCAGCACCGATATTCCAATGACTACGATCAGCATTTTCTTATCATCCTCATTTTTCAGAGGAGGTCCTTTCGTTGGGTCCTTTTTGTATTTAGGTCCGTTGGCCCGTATTATGAAGTATGCTAATATGGCGGCGATCAGCAACATCGTCGCCCAAAATATCAGCGAACTGTGCGGCAGGATCCCCGCTGCAGAGGTGCCGAACAGAAGGAGCAATGAAAAGATGACAAGGACCTTTCCGAGATCCTTTGCCAGTTTCTCTCCGTCGTATTGCGCCTGTCGGGACTTGGACATGGTGTTGTACCCTGCTATCATCCATTGTCCCTTTCCGGTGATCCACATATAGGATCCGACAGCGACCAGCGGCATCGTGATGAACATCATCAAAATGATGGAAAAGGCTTCAAAACCTATTACAATGCTGAGTATGAGGACCAGGAACGGCGACAGCAAAGATGCCGATGCTGTGATCCCGACCAATGCTTTTTTCTCATCCATAGGGTGACACCTCCTTTTCGAAATATCTGCCGGCCGCATGCCATGCTGGCAGTACGTTAAGGGAATGCTCTGCGAAGTTTTAATATCTATTATTGCCAATCTCTGATAATGAAGCTCATTCGCAAAGGTAAGGTAAAAGAGGTCTACCAGGTAGACGACAACACGTTGGAATTCGTTTTCACCGACAACGTTTCCGTATTCGACAAGGTCATTCCATCAGCGATCCCGCACAAAGGCGAGACGCTATGCAGAACAGCGGTGTTCTGGTTCAAAATTTTGGAAAAGAAAGGGATAAAGGGGCATCTCGTAAAATATGAACCTCCGAGCAAAATGTTCGTCAAGAGATTCAACATCATTGAGGATTATGATAAGATCAACACAAAAACAACAAATTATTTGATCCCGTTGGAAATAATCTGCAGGCATTACGCCGCCGGTTCCCTTATGGACCGTATAAGATCTGGAAAGATAACACCGGAGATGCTCGGATTCCCGAAAGGCCATAATGTAACGTATGGCGAAAAACTCCCGCGCCCGTTCCTCGAGGCAACAACAAAGCTTGAAGAACATGATCGGGAGCTTGATGAGGTTGAAGCAAAAAAGATCGCCGGCCTTACAGACAAGGATTACAAAGGCATCCTGGACACAGTTCTGGCGATAGACAAGATCATCGGAGAGGAAGCCGCAAAACGCGGCCTTATCCACGTTGACGGAAAGAAAGAGTTCGGTTATGATGAGAACAGGGACCTTGTGATCATAGATACATTCGGCACGTGCGACGAGGACCGCTGGTGGGACCTGGAATCATACAATAACGGAAAGGTCGTCGAGTTAAGCAAAGAATTCGTACGTCAGCATTACCGCGAGACGGGATACCACAAGGAACTGTACGCACTCCGTGAGAAAGGGTTACCGGATATACCGATCCCGGCGCTGCCTGACGAGATAGTAAAAAAGGTCAGCGAACTTTACGTGAGCATGTTCGAAAGAATAACCGGAGAGAAGTTCCGCTGATCAGTCACAAGGTTCAGCAAATGGTATGCTGGCTCATCTTAATCTGACGAGCACTACCTCTTCACCATCAGGACATTCGAGGTCCCCTACGATGCTTGTGATACGTAACTTGATACCGTCCTTGACGCAAGGCGGATGACAGTATTCGTAATTCTCACATCCAAGGTTCTCGCATTTCCTGTTCTCGAAGGTTATCGTGCTTCCGTCAATGGCCATCTTCCTCGGTACGGCCGCGTTAATATGTTTGCGTTCCACTTCAACGACACGTACCGAACCCTCATGTATCGGACATTCGTGCACGGTATCCCGCAGCCCCACCACTTCATACAATGAACCGGGTTCAAGATTGAAACATACTCCTCTCAGTCTGCATTCTTTACATTCCGTAAGAGGTCCTACAAAATGGAACATGTTGCCTATCCGTGCCTGCGTTTCTCCTATCAGTGTGATCAATACCATATTACCCACCTTAAATGACCCTCGTGGCCTTTGCAGCGGCCTCCGCGTCCTTTCTGTTAAGGCCGCGGTCGCCGAGTATCGTGAACCTGTCCTTCTTGACATTGTGCGCCTCGACCAGCGCATCGATTATATCTTCCGCTCCCAGACCGAGTCCGTCCGCGTCAACGGGCGCGCCTATATTCATGAGCGCATCCCTTATCTTCATCCAATCGCCGCCGTGCAGGTACATCATGATTATCGTTCCAACGCCGCACTGTTCGCCGTGCAGCGCCGTTCCGGGATGGAGGATGTCCAGCGCATGCGAGAACATATGTTCGGAACCGCTCGTTGGTCTCGAACTGCCGGCAATGCTCATCGATATCCCGGAAACAAGGATCGGGCGCATGGCGATCCATACGCTTTCTTCGGAATCAGGATGTATCAATTTTGAATTTTCGATTATCGTTTCCGCCGAATACCTCGACAAAGCTTCCGCAGACCTGCTGAAGTCATCCCTTCCGTGGGTCTTAGCGAACTTCCAGTCCATAAGTGCGGTCATATTGGAAATGACATCGGCGCATCCGGATGCCAGCAAACGGTACGGGGATCTCGATATAACGTGAGTATCGGCAACTATCGCCATCGGGACGACCGCCTCCACCGAAACGGGACCGACGTCCGATTTCATCGATGCGCGGCCTGATGATATGCCGTCGTGCGCTGCCGATGTCGGTATACTTATGAAAGGCATATGCGTCTCCTTGGAGACGATCTTCGCAAGATCGATCTTGCTTCCGCCGCCGACGGCAAGTATGAATTTTGATCCTGTCTCTTTCATATCGGAAACGATCTTCTCCGCATTGGCGAATGTGGCGCCGCCCGCCTTATGCACATGTATATCATATCCGGCATCCTCCATGAGCTGCCGTGTGGCCTTGCCGGCAGCTTTGTAGGTGGCATCACCGGTGATCATCATCCCGGTCTTAGGGAATCTGAACTCGTCGCATACATCGACGACGCTGCCAAGTACGTCATGGCCGAGAAGAACATTCCTCGGGAATACGACACTTTTAGACTTATCAAAACTTATCATATGAGCGTTGGCTCATAAGCATGAACAAATATAAACTTCACTTGAAACAGCGATTCATTTGAAAGTCAATTATACATGTACCATGATGCGCATGCATGAATGCCCTGTTCGTTACGGGAAGCGCAAGACGCAACAGTATCACATCAAGGCTGTGCGATATAGCTGCATCCGCTATGGCGGATGCGGATATAACATTCATAAGACCGCATGAGATGAATATCGAACACTGCAGAGGATGCGGATCATGTTCCTCATCCGGAAAGTGTGTCATACGCGATGATATGCACCGCATATACGACTGCGTTGAGAAAAATGAGATCATAATATTGGCAACGCCGATATATTTCTCCGGCCCGTCGTCGATAATGAAACAGGTCATTGACAGATTCCAGTGCGTATGGGCGGCCTCTAAAGGAAAGAAAAAGGGAAAGGCGGTCGCGCTCATAGCCGCAGGCGGCAGCCCGTCGCCGGTGTTTATTAATACGATATCCATCGCAAAGGCATTTGCAATGACCGTCGGTGCGGAATGGTCAGGGGAACTCATCATCGGCGGCACCGATGGCCTGGAAGAGATACCGGAAGAGATGTTCAGGGAAGCATACAGCTTTGGATCTCGGATCGCTGCTTCGCACTTCTGAAGAGTTTGATCCCCGACACCATCACATCTTTGAATCCCCTCTCATGTATCATGTCCGCATCTTCCTTCGACGATGCGTACGGGATCATCAGGTCCGCAAGATCCGTAAGAGAAGAGAGCACATCCTTCGCATGATCACCGGATACATCGAACACGAGCATCTTTCTGAACCCTGTTCTTTCAATGTTCCTTACGACCGTTCTCAGATCCTTTCTTATCCCGTCCGTATGTACGCCTTTACTGTCAGTGAACAATGCGGGTATGCAGCAATCGGAGAGCTGGATCATTTCATTCAAACGTATATCAGTTGTCATATGGTACGGAACGATGAGCTTACTCATACTTCCATGGAACGCATCCATCACATCACCGGAATCGCGGATGCCGGTCATTAACCACATCTCCCGTTTCGGTCTCAGCTTTCTTATTATTTCCGCACTGATGTCCTTTTTCTGCAGTCCGTCGATATCGACCACAATCATTGGTGTTCCCTTATCGCATATACCGGACAGCGAATTCATGAGATCTCCGTAACTCACATGATCATTTGTCATCAGTACATCCGTTCCGCTGAACGTCATATGCGACGCCACCGCATTACCCCCGGTGATCCGGATCGGTATTACCGGTACGTACATGCTATCACGAGGACATCTGGGACCCTACCGCGCCCATGAGGTCTTTCATGAACGGCGAATCCTTTATCCCTGCAGGCGAAGCCGGAATTATTCCCGATGTTATATCATTCGCACCGAAGGTCTTCAGGATGCCGGTGAGACGGGACATCATACCCGCATACACCATATTGCCGTCCGGCGCACCGCAGGTGATCGCGATGATGCCCTTCTTCGGTCTTCCGGATCTGACCTCATATCCTTTGGCGCCTCTGTCCATCAGCGCGTAGAGGCGGTCGATAAAGTTCTTTAAAAGTCCTGTTTCGGCGGCGAAGTATACGGGCGTCGCAATTGCGATCGCGTCAGCGTTCTGGATCTTTTCATACAACGCGGTCATACCATCCTCTATACAGCACTTCTGCGTCTTTTTGCAGCTCATGCATCCTCTGCAGTGCGATATGTTCAGTTTACCGAGATCTATGATCTCGCACTCATACCCTTTTTTAACATTCTCTGCTATTGTTTTCAATATCTCAGCACTGTTACCGCCGCTGCGCGGGCTTCCGTTTATCATAAGCATTTTTTTCATGCCCGTGTCATTATTATTCTAGGTTGTTAATCTTTCGTTACCAAATTGATAGTCTATTACACGTTTGTATGCAGGTATATTTTTGGCTATAAAAGAAATTAAATAACAGTATAATCACTGTTAGTAGCAGGATACGGAGTGATCAAATGGCAAAACAGAGAGAAATATACATTTGTGCGCTGTGCGGCAACGTCGTTGAAGTGGAATTCGGCGGAAAGGGCAAACTTGCATGCTGCGGTCAGGATATGAAATTG
>JAIRJQ010000015.1 GCA_031260545.1 Methanomassiliicoccaceae archaeon
TCCCATCATCAGAACGGCATCCGTGTGACCGATAACAACGATATAAACATGCCGATGCCAAAAGATCCGTCCAAATATTATGAATTGAACGGGAACATCATTTCATTCCGTCAGGCACCATTGCAAGCATCTGATATATCTCAATTTTGTTTATTTTTTGTGCAGGGTCATTTTCCAACAGCGTACGTACTTCGTCAGCGGATCCGGCAACTACGACCCCGTAACCGTATGCGCCTTTTGGATCCAGGACCGGACCTGCGATTATGCCTTGCCCGTCCTCCATCAACGCTTTCCAAAACTCCGAGTGATCCTTCATGATCCTTCTTTCTTCGTCGGACATATCCGCAGGGAATGACGGACGAGGTGATGGCATTATCGCCGCGAAATACATTTTCTCTTTGTTATGCATTAGATGTGCCTCTTTTTCTATTCTGGGTCATATAAGGGATGCCGCGCGGCCCTATAAAAGGACCTGTGCGTACCACCTCTTATCGCAGGCCTCCGGCGATCGGATCCCGTCATCGGTACGGCATCCGCATGACCGATCATAATAATATGAACATACAGATGCCCTGGCCTCTGTGTGTTAATAATCGCTTTTATATACTATGGGATGTGATTTGAAAGTATGCATCCATCACTGTGAGATGTTGTCATACTGAATATCTGGCCGGACGGATGCCTATATAAGGATATGGAGGCAAAAAATGGATACAGAGATGACACCCACAAGGCGTGCTCTCGCTGCGGTCCTTGGGGGGCGAGTGGATTATATACCGCCTGCCAACCCATTGGCCCAGACGACGAATGAACTGATCGAATTTGCGAAGGCCAGCTGGCCGAAGGCGCACACCGACCCGAAGATGATGGCCGATCTTGCTGCGGCACCATGGGAGGTGTGCGGTATCGAAGCTGCAAGACCGCAGTTCGACATCTCATTGGAAGCGGAGGTGCTCGGTTGTAAATTGGACTGGAACAAAGCGGACCGCCCTCCGGTGACCGGTCCGGCGTATGCGAACCCGAAGGACATAACCTGGCCCGACGACCTCGAACAGGCCGGGCGTGTCCCGTATGTTCTCGGAGCGATCGATATACTCAGAAAAAGATATGCCGGGGATCTGCCGATAATACCTGTCATAACGGCACCGTTCACCGTCGCCGGGCATATAATTGGCGTTGAGAAACTTGTGATGATGACCGTTACCGATCCGGACGGAGCGCATGCGGCCATAAGCGCCGCGACGGATTTCTGCATCGAGTACGGAAGATTACAGACAGCATACGGAGCGCACATATTGTTCCCTGCCGATCCGTCGGCATCGGGCGATCTGATATCAGCGGAAACGTACAAGAATTTCGTGCTTCCGTATCACAAAAAATTCGCAAGAGGCGTAAGCTGCCCGAAGATACTGCATATCTGCGGGCACACTGAAAGGCTGCTGCCGCACATAAAGAAGAGCGGGATGGATTGTTTCTCATTCGATGCCCCTCCTGCATGGTACGTCAGACAGCAATTGGGCAACGAGATGACCTGCCTCGGTTCACTGGATGTCATAGAACTTATGCCCAACGGGACCCCGCAGCAGGTGTACGACAGAACGGTACAATGCATAAGGGAAGGCGTTGATGTTGTCGGCACGGCATGTGATGTCTCATTCGGAACGCCTCTCGATAATCTGAAAGCGTATGTAAGAGCCTGTAAAGAAACACCGGTGCTGGACTGGGATGATGCGGAAGATTGCGTAAGATCGATAGGTATCGCCAGAGCGCGTATGAAGGCTGAGAAGAAAGTTGACCTGGGGGAGATCGGCGATGCGTTCTGATATCGTTATCGAGAAAATAATCACGCTGCGTGCGAAGGACCCCAAAAGATACGAAGCGCTGATCAAAGAAGGTATGGCATGGGAGCAGGGCGAGTACGGGAAGAAGGAGAAGGAGAAAGCATCCTTAGCAAGCCTTCAGAAGGAATATTTCCCGAAGGATGCGGCATATGCGGCAATTTCCAAAGCAGTTCTGGAAGGGAAGAGGGACGCCGTCGTGAAAGGAACGGAAGAACAGCTTTCGAAGGGAAAGGATCCCGTCGATCTTGTTTCTCATGCGCTAATGCCCGGCATCCAGGTGCAATGCGAACGTTATGATCAGGGGGACGCATACGTTCCGGATATTCTGATGTCCAACGAGGCGATGCTTGGCGGTATAAAACTGTGTCAGCAGAAGCTCGGCAATATCCCGAAAACGGGAAAGGTCATCACATTCGTCACCGAAGGGGACCTTCATGACATCGGCAAGAACATCGTGGCGGCGATAATGAGGGCGAACGGTTATGATGTCGTGGACCTGGGAAGGGATGTCCCCGCTTCCAAGGTCGTCGAAACGGCAAAGAAAGAGAATGTGCAGATGGTCTGCGGCTCTACGCTGATGAGCACCACGAAACCCGGACTTGTGGAGACGGCGAAGCTTCTTGCAAAAGAGGCGCCAAAGGTGCCGATCGCATGCGGAGGCGCCGCGGTGTCGAAACAGTTCGTGGACACCTTCGACAACGCTATATATACCAAATCGCCGTTAATAACTGTGAACACAGCGAACGGTGTGCGCGAAGGGAAGAACTGGAAAGAATACCGTTAACGCTGTCCTTTAAACCTTTTACCTAAATTTTCTTTACACAGAGGGGGCATCATGCACAATGATAACGGACAGGCGATAGCCGTTGACATCGGCACAAGCGGCATCAGAGGGCAACTGATCGATATTGTTTCGGAAAAGGTCTTGAGAACGTGCATATTCACAAGGAATCCGCTGCCGGGGCTGAACGTGATGGATCATCTGACGTTCGCAATGGACCTCGGAGTGAATATTGCGAACGATGTGCTCATTTGCGCCGTGAACGATATGATATCGCGTCTCGGGGCGGATGATCTTCGCCGCATATCCGTATGCGGCAATCCTATACAGCTGTCGATCTTTGAGGGCATTGAGATAAGGGACCTTGCGTACGCAGGGAAGAATAAATTATCATCCGAGAACGTCACACCGGCGCAGAGGAAAGGGCACATCATCAACGGAAAAAAGATGGGCCTTCCGGATGTCGATGTTATAATTCCTCCTGCGATAAAGCATGAGATCGGCGCCGATGCTTTGGCAATGATGCTCCGGACGGGATTTTTGGACGATGATGTATGCATGGTCACGGATTACGGAAC
The DNA here is from genome assembly GCA_031260545.1 of Methanomassiliicoccaceae archaeon. Classification (GTDB taxonomy): domain Archaea; phylum Thermoplasmatota; class Thermoplasmata; order Methanomassiliicoccales; family Methanomethylophilaceae; genus Methanomicula. The sequence goes on from JAIRJQ010000015.1 coordinate 3,201, forward strand.
GAATGCGGAAATGGCGCTGAAGGTCGGCGATAACATATACACCGGCTCCGCGGCGGCGGGTTCCGCGCTGGAAGGCCAGCAGCTGACATCGGGGATGCTCGCCGGCCCGGGAGCGTTAAGCGATCTTGTAAGGACGCCGTCCGGATGGGTGATGAAAGTTCTTGATAGTGAACTCAATGAACAGGACGGGCCGTTGCTTAATCTGCGCAGCCGTATGCTTAAGAAACAAGGTGTGGCGCCGAAAGGGATCACCGGGACAGGGGTGATCGCGCTGATACACGCAGGCATGTGCGACGACATCATACACCCTCCGAAGATAAAGGACAATGAGATCGTTCTCGGAAAGAATATTGTGCTGCGGGAGGATGACCTAAAAGAAGCGGGGAAAGCGATAGGTGCGATACGCGCCGGCCATATGACGCTTATCAAAGAGGCCGGGATCGATCCGAAGGATGTATCGACAATGTACATGGCCGGGGCGTCCGGTACGTATGTGGACCCGGTGAAAGCGAAGAACATCGGCATCATACCGCCGTATGTGAAAAGGACGATACAGGTAGGCAACACATCCCTCGGACTGGCGAGAGATCTGGCCGTAAGGCCGGAAATGATCGATGATCTTAACGACATGGTCAAAAGAATATCGGCGGAGCACATAACATTCTCATCCTCGTCTATCTTTTCTTCATTGTACATCATGGAACTTGCGTACTGGACGGAAGGTATGCCTTTGCACAGATACAGTGAGCAGCTGTCAACAATGGGCCTCGGCGGATATCTGGATGCCCGTACGTCAACGGAAGTGGAAAAACGCTGCACCAGAGACATACAGGATGTCGGAGCATCACTGGAGATGTGCGAACCGAACGTCATATTCAAAGCGTCGTGGGAATGCGATATGTGCATGAGGTGCATCCAGACGTGCCCCGTACAGGCCCTTTCCTTTTCTGACGGCGACTTTGTGCTGAACACGGGCAGGTGTTTGGGGACCCCGTGCTACAACTGCGAAAGGTTCTGCCCGACCGGAGAATTCAGGCAGCATCAGTTCAAACACCGATGACCCTGCCGCATTCTCATTATCAGTTCCCGGTCCGTACGGGAACTTATTTTTCCATCACCCGTCTGACGAAACTGCTGTAAACTCTGAACGGCAGCAGTTTACGCAATGTGACGATGGCCTTCGACCTTCCTGCGCGGTAGCGCATCCTGCCGTTACTGTCGGTCGATGCTTTGTAGATCGTCCCGGCAATGATCTCCGGGGGCGAGCCTTTCTCTCCCCTTGCAAGAACGTTGTTCACCACCTTTTCAGAGTAGCCGCAATATTCAGGTAACGTTTCATCATGCAGCACCGTCTTAGAACGGCCGTAGAAATCCGTCCTTATTACGCCTGGCTCTATTAACTTTACACGTATATTGAACGGACGCAGCTCATAATGAAGCGCCTCCGAGAAACCTTCCATCCCCCATTTTGTTGCGTGGTAGAGAGATTGCAGAGGCAGTGAGACGAGGCCTGCGATAGATGATACGTTGACTATAGTTCCTGACCTTTGTTCCCTCATATGCGGCAGCATCCTTTTGGTGACATTGATCGTTCCTATAAGATTCGTGTCTATCTGATCCCTTATCTGATCGTAGGTCGCGGCCTCTAACGGACCTATTGTGTAATAGCCGGCATTGTTCACCAGTACGTCGATCATACCGAATGCAGATATTCCGCCGGTGACGGCCGCGTCTATGCTTTCCGTATCCGTCACGTCGCATCTTATCACTTTAACATTATCGAGTTCCGTAAGTTCCTTCTCTTCCTCCGGACGGCGCATCGTTGCGATGATATTCCATCCGTTCCTCTGAAATATCTTTGCTGTCTCCCTTCCGATCCCTGATGAGCTGCCGGTGATGAGAACTGTCCTCATGGCGGATAAAATGATCAGACGAAGTATAACAGTATCGGCGGTCCGAAACGCTGCGAAGGGTGTGTTCTGCCTACTCATCTGCGTTTAAACGTATCCGGATAATCAGCGCATCCGACCGAAAGTCTATTTAATCATTGTATTATAATCGGCTCGGATAAAATGCATTGGGCTGATGTGATAGCGGATGAGATAATCGGTAAGTGTGATAAACCGTTGATATCAACGGGAATAAGTCCGACCGGTTATATTCACGTGGGAAGTCTCAGGGAAGCGATAACCGCAGAGGCGGTAAGAAGCGCCCTGGAGAGCAAAGGATCGGATGTGAGGATGATCTATCTCATAGATTCCTTCGATCCGTTAAGGAAAAGATATGAGTTCCTTCCCGGGTCTTTTGAAGAACACGTAAAAAAGCCGATATGCAATATCCCGTGTCCGTGCGGTGAACACAAAACGTATGCAGATCATTTCATCCAGCCGTTCCTGGAAGCGAAGGACGCCATTGGTGTCAAATGCGAGATCATATGGACCCATGAACTCTATGAACAGGGTAAGTTCGCAGAGATGATCGATGCGTCATTCGCAAAACGCGACAAGGTCATTGAGATATTGACGGAAGTTTCGCAGAAGGAAAAGAATGAGAATTATGCCCCTTATACTCCGTTGTGCCCGAAATGCGGTAAATTTGTCAAACAGCCCGATTTCGATTCGTACAAATTCCCATACGTGAGTTACAAATGCGAACAATGCGGCCATGAGGGCAAAGCGGATATACGGAAAGCGGACGGTAAATTGACGTGGAGGCTTGAATGGCCGGCGAAATGGAAGATGTTCAACGTTTCGGCGGAACCGTTCGGAAAGGACCATGCGGCCGCCGGTGGTTCATATGATACGGGATTACGGATCGTAAAAGAGATATTCGGCGGCAACGCTCCGCACCCGATACCGTACGAGTTCGTTCAGCTTAAGGGAAAGGGGCAGATGCATAAGTCCACCGGCTCGTCGGTTACCGGGATAGACGCAATAAGCATGACCCCTCCCGAAGTATTGACATATACGTTCTTACGCGTGAACCCGGAAAGGCATATCGATTACGATTCTGAGATGGGCATACTTGATATGGCGGACGAGTACGACCGTATGGAATCGTTATTCTTCGACGGAGGCGCAACGGAGGCGGAGGAGAACGCCGTTCGTGCATACGAATTATCAAAACATAACCGCATACCGAAGAAGATGCCTCTGCACATACCGTATCGACACCTTGTGAACGTTGTTCAGATGTCCGACGGAATTGACGGTGTCCTCGAGATACTGAAGAGGAACGGCGATTTCGATAACGCTACGGACGATGATCTGGCACGTTTGAATCAGCGTGTCTGCTGCGTACGCTTCTGGCTGAACGGTTTTGCTCCGGATGCTGTAAAATTCTCTGTCTCTAAGAATATGCCTTCGATAAAATTATCGGATGATGAGACCGCATATCTCAAATCTTTGATCACATCGCTTTCAGCATCGGAATGGAACGCCGAGTCCATACATCAGATCGTTTCGGAAACGGGAAAGAACTCCAAGATAGGCATGAAGGGAGGATTCCAGGCGTTGTATAAAATATTAATAAACAGAACGTCGGGTCCGAGACTCGGTCACTTCCTGGCGACGATGAAAAAGGATTTTGTGATCCAGAGATTAAAGGAAGCGTCCGCCTGAACATTTATAAAGAATAAGAGAACGGCGGGAAGCCCGCCGTTCGTTATGTTTATTTCTTACGCAGGAGGAAGAACCACGCCGCGAACGCCGCAACGATGATCATCACGACCGCTGCAACTATCAGGAGTGTGTTGTCCCCTCCTTTGGCCGGACCGGGTTCGGGGCCGACATTCGTGTGCAGGGATGACGAAAGTATCGATCCTTCTTTGACGTACACGTTCTTATCGCTCTTCGCGAGCAGCTCTCCGTCGATCTCTGCGTATGATTTCTCATCAGCTGTCAGCGTTCCTCTTATGATCACCGTTCCGCCGCTATAGACGGCCACTCCCATGCCTGTTGTCTCCACATCACCATTCACGGTGACCTTAGCGTCATCGACCATCATGAGCCAAGAGCTGATCTCGTTCTCGTTCGCGATGATATTTCCTTTTACAAGGAGGTTGCTGCCGCTGAAGGCAAAAATGTATGAGTCCTTTCCGGTGAACGATACGTTACCGCCGATCACCATTGCGCCGACCCGGAGGATGTATATCATACTCTCCTTGCCCATTTCGACATTGCCGTTGATCGTCAGTTTGCCGAGACTGTATACATCGATCGTGCCGTTCTCGGTAATTTCAACATTGCCGTTGATCGTCAGTGCGCTGAGGGTGTTGGAGGATATGTAACCGTTCACACCCATTACAACGTTCCCGTTAACTGTGGCCGTGCAGTCGGCGTTGACCATTATGCAACTGTTGACGCCGAATGTTACGTTACCTTTTAACGTCAAGGCAGAGCTGAAATATAATACGGCCTGAGAGGCATCTCCCGATTCGATATTGCCGTCCATGGCCATCGAGGAACCGTTGTTCATCCATAGTTTGAATTCATCTTTCGCACTGATGTTACCGTTCACTGTCAGATCATCGCCGGCATCGAGTAGGATCTCGATGTAACCTTCTGAGCTGATGTTGCCGTTGATGGTCGATTTGCCTAAGCCTCCTGCCTTGATCCCTATCCCGTCGTCGGACTCAATGTCGCCGTCAACGGTGAATACGCCTGTGAAGTAACTCATTTCGATAACGCCTGCTGTGATCTTGCCGTTGATCGTCAGTTTGCCGAGGTCAAAAGATTGGATCTCGCTGTTCCCGTCCATTTTGACATTGCCGTTGATCTTCACTTCGCTGGCAACATATGATCGGATCGCGCTGCCCTCATCCATTTTGACGTTGCCGTTTATCGTCAATGAACTGGACGTGCCGGCGGATATGTTGCCGTTCTTACCTGTTTCGATGTTGCCGTTGATAGTGAGCGTACTGTTTGCGCGGGAGTGTATGTTGCTGTTCTCACCGAATATTGCGTCGCCTTTGAACGTCAGAGAAGAGTTGAAATATAACTCGAAGGTGGAGTTGTCCCCTGATTCGATGTTGCCGGTTATGGACGCCGCGGAACCGCTGAATGCCTGTACGGTGAGCAGATCTTTTGCATTGATGTTGCCGTTCACCGTTGCGGTGCTGCCGGCATTGGGCAGGATGAATATGCTGCCGCCTGATGCCGTGTTGCCGTTGATGATCGATTTTCCGCCCCATGCCGTGATGTATATGTTGCCGTCAGAGTTGATGTCACCGGTTATCGTCACTGTGCCGAAGGTGCTGGAATAAACATTGAAAAAATTGTCTGCTTTTATCTTACCGTTCACCGTCAATATGCTGGATGCATTAGCTTCTAGGTATATCTCGTCTGTTGCAGTGATATCGCCGTTCACCGTCGACCTGCCGTTGTCATCGGTGAAGAGGTGCAGGATCCCTGCTGAACTTATCTTTCCGTTCACCTTAAGGGTGCCTGCGTAAACGCATATGAATCCGCCACCGCCATTTGTCTCAAGCGCCGGGTCCGAATTCTTGCTTGTCAGTGTGACCGTACCGCGCGACCCGATATTGAATCTTTCATCGCCCGTGTAGTTCAATACAAGCGCCGGACCGTCGCATGATGCCTCGTATATGGCATTCCATTGAATGGTCTGTTCTTTCAGTTCCAGCGTCAATGTTTCAGCACCGGTCGTCATCTTGCCCTCGACCGTAACATCATTTCCTCCGTCTATCTCATCCTGGATCGCGGTTTGGATGTCTGCGACGCTTTTGCCTGTTATGTCTATGAAGTCGGCCGCGCCGATGGTCTGATCATCATCGGGATCGCCGGCGAACATGAACGGAACGCAGAAGGCCAGCATTAACGATATCGTTACTGCCGCAGCGGCAACTATAAGCTTTTGACCTCTCACGTGTTCTTTTGTTTCTTTTCTAATTACCATTAAATCTCACCTTTTTAATATAAGTGAACGGTAAAACCCCTCTCCGTTCTCTTAACGGCGATGTATTAATTTATACTGTATTTAAAAAAATAAGTTTAAACAATATATTCATTGCAAAAAACTAATAAAAATAAGTTTTTGGGCCTTGAGGCCCTTATAATCTCATTCCGAGTTCCGTCAGCTTTTCCGGAAGGTACCTGTCGGTAACGAAATCAAGACCGTGCTTGGCAAGCGCCTGCTGCTCAGCCTTTACTTTCATGCTCAACATGGCTTCTATCTCGGACACCCAAAAATGATCTTTAAATCTCGGGTCCGTCAGCTCGCTCTTCAGCGCACTGACATCCTGTTCGCTTAATTTGTCCGTCGGCAACTTGTAATTCAGGATATCTGTTGCCGTTATACCGATGAACTGCGATGTCGGCGTTGCTAAATAGTCAGAAATGTGTGCCGTTTTTATAGCACCGTAAGCGACCGACGCAAAGATACGGAAAGACCACGGGTCACCGTCGGTGAACACCGTCACCGGAAGTTTAAGTTCTTCGTTAAGCCTTTTTATGAACCTTCTTGTGCATCTTGCAGGCTGTCCTTTCAAATGTACCAGTAACGCATCATGCTTTTCGATGAAACCGTTCTCGGCGAGTCTGTCGAACATACCGCCTGTTTCGATGGCAACAATAAATTTCGCGTTCCCGGGCTTTATCGTCACCTTTTCTTTTTCAACGTTATAAGGGATCGCATATCCGGAATCTCCTACGTCGTCGTTGCAGTTGATCGTCTTCCTCTCGCCTTTACGGTTAAGCTCGCTTACTGTGATGTCGCCGAGTATGGACGCGCCGGATTCCTCCGGACGTAATTTGAAATCCTCTCTCATGTATTTTGATACAATTTCAAGATCCTCGGCCATCATGTTGCTCTCATCCTGCGAATTGAACTTACCGTTGCCCCAGCCTTCCGAGATGTAGTACATCTCTCTCAGCGTTGACGATCTGCTCTGATCTATCATCGTACCGATGAAATCTATCATGTGCAGTGTGCGGAGCATCATCGTTGCTCCTTTCACGGTTTTACAATTGCGGCTTGTCTGCATACTCCCGTACTTCCATACGTTATGCCTCGGGTCAAATTCGATGTTCTTCTTTGATCTTAGAGGAACGTCCATCTTCGGTATATCGCCGTCGTTAAGCTGATCGTAAATGGAGACGACAATTTTGTTCAAACCTTCTTTGGTCATCAACTGGCGGTCATTCGTCATCGTTCTTGCCTCCTTTCTTTCCGTTGTCATCTTCTTCCTCTTCCTGGTACTCGTCCTCTTCTTCCTCTTCGTCCGACGTGTCCAGTTCCGTTTCGGTTATCTCCATGCCTTTTATTCCCCAATCTCCCGGTAATGCGTCGGCGCCCATGACGAACGCTGAATTCACTCCTGATAAGTAGATATCAGATTCCGAGAAAGTATCGGCCATATCTCCGGTCAGGTCGAATTCAATTTTTGCGGATGTGAACGGCGGTAAGTTGAGTACGTCCCAATTCGCTTTTCCTTCTTCGTTCATGTTTATGAAATAGTTGCCCATTAACGTCTCGTTGACCGCTTGTTTAGGAAGTTCTGCGTGCAGCCGGAACGAACGTTCCGCCTTTGTGTAGTTGTAAACGCTGTATGTCACATTCTTGATCTTCTTCTTGGCGTCGTACGAACTCTTGGATTCCACCCACACGACGTTCATGATCTTCGATATCGTTCTGCTCAGGTCCGGAACGGGGCGTTTAAGCATCGTCGCGGACTTCTGCGCTATCTCCGGTAAAATTTCCTGAACGATCTCGAACTTCGCATGTGTCTTGACCTTCTTGTCCTTCTTGTTCAGATGGCTTTTCAGATTTCTTGCGCAAAGACGCAGCGCAAGGTTTATTTCCGCCTGTATCTCGCCGATGTTCGCTATCGCTTCTTTTCCTTCCGATGTGAATGGTACTTTTGTCGATGCTACGTGGACCAGTATGATCGCGGGGCCGTACGGCTTTCCTTTGCCTCCCCTCTGCTCCAGGCCGTATCTTCTCCAGTCCATGCTCTCTATCGCTTTTGTTATAACGCACGCACCCGGCTGATATAACAACGGAACGCGGTTCGCGATCCTTAATATCGAAACTTCACTGTCCGCCTGCAGCTCTCCCCCGTATACTATGCCTGCTTCAACGATGAACGGGTTGCCGTTGATCGCTTTCGGTGCTCTCGTGACCGGTTGCGCATAATAGTCCGGTCTTAATCCTTCGAGAACGTGCATCAATCCTTTCTTGATCAATGTATCACCGATCGGCGATAAACAATCCGTCTGCGGGGCCATTATCTTAACGACGTCTATCGCCTTTAACAAAGCAATGCAGTCCTCTCTTGTTATATCTGTGACCTTTTTATCTTTTACACCCGAGACCTGCAATATCTCCTCGGCTATTCTGTCTGTGATCCTTGAGAAATCATTCTTCAGGAATGCCTTTAAATGTTTATGCTGGGTATTTTGCGCCATCTTCTGAAGGCTGCCCACTTCCAGCCCCTGCGGATGCGGTTTTATCTCTTTGGCTTTTATCGGCATTATCTCTGTTGCCCTTTCGAACACGTGCCTCTTTCCCTCGGGGTCATCGAATGTTATCTTCGCATGCGGATTCACGATGGCCGTGTTCTTCAGATATTCGTATATCGACTGTTTGCCGCCGACGTACTTCCCCTTCATGAAATAATCGACACGCGTTCCGTGCGCCTTTCCTTCCCACGTGAACGGTTCATCGTTCGTAACGATGGGGCGGTTGATCTTTGTATCGATGATTATGTTCATTTTCCACGCTACGGCGTCATCTCCGCTTATCTTTGATCTCACGTGGGCCGGTTTCCCTGTGCTCAGGTAGCCGAACATGACCGTCGCGGATATTCCGATACCCTGCTGTCCTCTGGATTGTCTTAACGCGTGGAACCTCGCTCCGAACAATAGACGGCCGAATACGTTGGCCATCATCTTGTGGACGATACCGGGGCCGTTATCTTCGATCGCGATGCTGTAAATGTCCTCGGTATCGCTTATGCGTTCCGTCTTTTCCACTTTGACATATATCTCAGGAAGGATATCGGCCTCCTCGCACGCATCGAGCGAGTTGTCCACCGCCTCTTTCACGCCCATCATGAGTGATTTGACGCGTGAATCGAATCCCAAAATGTGCTTGTTCTTTTCGAAGAACTCCGTTACCGCTATCTCCTGCTGTTTCTTAGCAAGCTCGTGTGCGATGGAACCTTTTCCGCCTTCTTC
>JAIRJQ010000049.1 GCA_031260545.1 Methanomassiliicoccaceae archaeon
TTATAAAAAAACATGTTTCGACTTCGAAACTAACTTTTCCGTCATTAAAATTACATATCAAAATATATCTGATATTAAATTAGTTATTTACTATTCAAAATATAGTATTATTTATATAGTAGATTACATTGTAAGACTTAACGGCGATGTGAACCACGGATAAAGGTCTACTCACACGCAGGCATATGCGCCGGAAAAAGAAATGGAGCATATAGTATGAGAGATAAAATCAAAGTATTATCCGCGGTAGCATTAGCAATGATCATCGCGGTATCTTTCGCATCGGTCCTATCGAACGATGCGTATGCGGAGCCCACGATCGGAGTGGAGCAGCCTCCCTTTAAGGATCCTGCTCTCTTCGAGGAAGGATATATCGGCATCTCGACAAGAGCTGAACTTGAAAAGATAGGCATCGACAGCGATTACCCTATCGATGGAAAATATTATCTGAAAGATGACATAACGGATCTCAGCAATTTCGTCCCGATAGGTCCCTATAACAATCCGTTCATCGGGATCTTAGACGGTAACGGCTACAAGATCACGAACCTCAGCCCCAAACCGGTCACTACTAAGACCGGAGGTGAAACAGAGGCTGCCGAAGGCCTTTTCGGGCATCTCGGTGATGGTGCAGAGATACACAATCTAGGCATCTCCGGATACATTTACAACAATTCAACACTTGCCGGCGACAAGTATTTGGGCGGTCTCGTTGGATCTGTGATCGAGGGTGCGTCTGTAAAGATCATGAACTGTTATACTCAGGGCGTTTGGATCCTGGGATGGGGAGCTACACACAGTTTGTATGCCGGCGGCATAGTGGCCATTAACTTCGGAACGGTGTACATGGCAGGCTGTTACAGCGGATTGAGCACCGGGAACGTCATAGAAGCGGCAGGGAATGTAGTTGCAGGCGGTCTGATCGGTATGAACGTCGGTAACGCAGACATCTACGGATGCTGGAATCTGGCCAAAGTAAGGTCCGGATCAACAACGGGCGGACTCGTCGGCGAATCATCAGGAACTCTGACCATCGCGAACTCTTACAATAAGGGTTACATGGAAACCGTCAACGGATCGATCTATGCCACTGATATTGAAGAAGGAGACTTCATCGACGGGCATGAGAAGCCTGCAGCATCGATCGCCTATTCCGGAGGAATGGTGGCCCATGTATCCGGCGGAACAGTAACGATAAAAGAATGTTACAACAGCGGCAGACAGATCATAACCTCTGAAAAGAACATATATGTCGGCGGCCTCGTGGGGGCCGTAACGGGTGACGGCGTCTGCACTATAACTGACGCTTACAACGTCGGCAACGCTACGTTGTACTCCGGATCTGATGCCTATGCCTCGGGCATAATTGGTTATTTAGAACAGGCGGTCACTGTGACGAACTGTTACAACGCTGGTTACACAAAGGTCAAGATCGCGGGCGGTTCGACAGCAACGGTAGGCGAGATCATCGGCCATGCACCCGCTGCGACCATAACCAACTGCTATTACCTCATCAATCAAATGACGGTGAATAAGGTCATAATGAACCAGATCGGCCCTGATGTGTCAAAACTTGACGGAACGAACACCAACGACCCCAGGCCCGGCATCCAGGGTTCGGGCGCAAAGAGCGCAGCTGAATTGGCATCGCCCCTGGATAAGGTCCGCAGCGGCGACTCCATCTATTTCATCGAAGCCACCGGCAAAGTGAAAGGATGGAACTTCGAAAAGATATGGACGATCAATGTCGGAGAGAACAACGGATTCCCTGTCTTCAAACTGTCGCCGCCCCTGGAAGATCTGGACAAGCCAGAAGAGAGCATCGAATATAATGTCACAGTGAACGGCGGAACAGCGGATGTTTACAACGGAGTTACGGGGGAAAAGGTCACTCTGGAACCGGGAACACCCGCTCCGGGAAAGATATTCAAAGAGTGGTTCGTCAACTCCGGTGATGTGACGATATTGGAGAACATATTCTTCATCGGCACGTCCGATGTTGAGATAACTGCAATATGGGACGATGTCGTCTACACCGTGACAGTAACGGACGGTTCCGCATCCCCGATCGAGGGAAAGATGGGAACGACGGTAACGCTGACCGCGGATGCGCCCCATGCGGGAATGAAGTTCAAGGAATGGAACGTCATCTCCGGCGGCGTCACGGTTGCAGTCGACAACACATTCGTCATCGGCACCGCGAACGTGGTGATCGAGGCGGTCTATGAGAATATCATCTACACCGTGACAGTAACGGGCGGTTCCGCATCGCCGGCATCCGGCATAATGGGGGCCGTTGTGAAGCTCACAGCAGACTCACCCGCTCCGGGAAAGATATTCAAGGAGTGGCTTGTGGTCTCAGGCGGCGTAAAGATAACGGATGATGAGTTCGTTATAGGCACGTCCAACGTAGAGATAAGCGCAGTATGGGACGATGTCGTCTACACCGTGACAGTAACGGACGGTTCCGCATCCCCGATCGAGGGAAAGATGGGAACGACGATAACGCTGACCGCGGATGCGCCCCAGGCGGGAATGAAGTTCAAGGAATGGAACGTCATCTCCGGCGGCGTCACGGTTGCAGTCGACAACACATTCGTCATCGGCACCGCGAACGTGGTGATCGAGGCGGCCTATGAGAATATCATCTACACCGTGACAGTGAACGGCGGATCCTCATCGCCGGTATCCGGCATAATGGGAACCGTTGTGAAGCTCACCGCGGACTCACCCGCTCCGGGAAAGATATTCAAGGAATGGCTTGTGGTCTCAGGCGGCGTAAAGATAACGGATGATGAATTCGTCATCGGCACGTCCAATGTAGAGATAAGCGCAGTATGGGAAGACATCGTCTACACCGTGACAGTAACGGGCGGTTCCGCATCGCCGGCATCCGGCATAATGGGAGCCGTTGTGAAGCTCACAGCAGACTCACCCGCTCCGGGAAAGATATTCAAGGAGTGGCTTGTGGTCTCAGGCGGCGTAAAGATAACGGATGATGAATTCGTCATCGGCACGTCCAACGTAAAGATAAGCGCAGTATGGGAAGACATCGTCTACACCGTAAAAGTGAACGGCGGATCCTCATCGCCGGTATCCGGCATAATGGGGGCCGTTGTGAAGCTCACAGCAGACTCACCCGCTTCCGGAAAGATATTCAAAGAATGGCTTGTGGCCTCAGGCGGCGTAAAGATAACAGATGATGAGTTCGTTATCGGCACGTCTGATGTTGAGATAACTGCAATATGGGAGGACATCGGAGAAATAGGGCCCAGGACCATAGAGCCTGCCATCAATGATGACACACCGGGCAAGGACTCGTTCGGCTGGTTCATACCGGTAATGGCGTTGCTCCTTCTCTTCCTGTTCCTTCTCATCGGACGCAGCTTTGAGAAGATCGAGATCGGGCCTATCGACAATAAGGAATACACTGGATCGCAGATAAGACCGACACCATGGGTGAAGTATTACGGTAAGCTGATCGAGGCCGGCGAGGATTTCGTGTTCTCATACGGCGAGAATGAAGATGTCGGCTACGGAACTCTAACGGTAACATTGATCAACGGCTATGATGGAGAGGCCGCGGCCGCGTTCAGAATAGTTGACGAAAAGGTGTGAGTCGATAAAAAAGCTAAAAACTATTTCCATCAAACCTTTTAAGTTTTCATATTTTTCTTTAAAGAATATAGTAGATATTAATTTAATTACTTACTATTGAAAGTATAGTAACTCTTATATAGCAGATGACATTACAAAAGTTATCGGCAATTAGAACCTCACAGAGAGGTACGATCCTTTTCACAGGATCATGATGCGCCGGAAAAAGGAGTATGGAACATGAGACAAAGAACCAAGATTTTATATATAATAGCATTAACGCTGTTTGCCGCGGTTTCATTCGAATTACTTACTCAATACGATTTCGAGGAAGAAGAGGAGATGGACATTGTGCTCGGACTGACAGATAATGTCCATGAATGGGTCGATCACGACGGAAATAAATTGATATTTGCCGAAAGAGCACTTTCTGAGATCGGCGGTGAGCACGTATCTCTTTCCTCTAACGCATCTCTGTGATAATTAAATCATTTCGATCAAACATTTTGATCTTCTTTTCAATATTATGCTAATGGATGAGATCGTTCTGTATCAGATATCCCCTTCCATCGTGAACTCCACATTCCTTTTCCTCAGTATGTCCACAATGGTCTTTGCATGCAATCCGACGCCCAGATTTATGAATTGATTCTCCACCACTTTTTTCCCGTCGACGCTTGCCTCGGGTTTGAAACCCAAAGGCATATGGTTCGTTCTCAGCTGAATGCCGCATATGTTGCAGTCCTTATCGAATATGGGCCCTCCCGACTGTCCTTTTATGCCGGGGGACGATGTTTCCACATACAGGATATCAACAGAACCGTCCATGCTCTTTCCCTGCGCTATGTTCCTCGTGTGCATCCCTTCCAGCGGAAATAACGGTAACGGCAATGTTCCTTCGGCCAGTCTGAAATTTTTTGTCGTCTCGTCGAATGTCGCCGTAACGTTGATGAACGGGAATCCCAATTTGCATAAGCTTGTACCGGGTTTCATATTCTCCGGATCCTTTATCACAGGATACTCCTGTATCGATCTGGGATCGAACGGTTCCAGCCTTCCTACCATGACATCCACCTTTCTGTCCACGAAAACATCATGCGCCCTCGCCGTGTCCAAGCCCCACCAGAATGAGTGATTGATTATCCATTTCGAGTCGGGTTTCACTCTCGGCCTGTTGCGGTCATAGACCTTCTGAGAATTCTGCTCTTCCATCTCTTTGATGCCTTTGCTCTGTTCCTGGAACGCCATGAACGAATCGAATATATGGCCGGCGCTGATGAACCATCCGTCCTCGTTCAGAATGACGAACGCTCCGCATGAACATTTAACGCTTTTATCATAATGTCTCATGGATGTTATCACGGGTCTTGTGAAATGCATCGCTTTTTTACAGGCATCCCCGAACATATCCTCATGAACGTTCAGCAGATTATAAATGCCTTCCGATATTTAAAAAAAACAAGCCCTCGGAAAGATCATTCCCGCTCTCCGAGCACAATATCCTTCTGCCTCTGTTTCATCTGCATTGACTTCTCAACCTTCAGGTCCTTCTCATTTTTGATATCTCTGCGGGTATGATACATCATCGTCGAATATGTGGACGGCGTGGGTGTGAAGATCTGCACCTGTTCCGGATTTGTCTTTAATTCTTTGGTTATGAAGTTCCGCAGCTCATCCATATGTTTCTCATAACAGCCCGGATGCGCCGCTATCAGATAGTATGTTAAAAATTGCTTCTTATCCTGTTCTTTATTGGATGCGTCGAACATCTTTTTGAATTCAAGTAATTCTCTCTTCCCGGGTTTTCCCATCAACTTTACGACATCATCGGAAATATGCTCGGGCGCTATTTTCAATTGACCTGATACATGATCTTTAACAATAATATCCAGATACTTTTTTCCGTTCATTTTGTCAGCAAGTATCATATCATATCTGATGCCTGAGGAAACGAACACTTTTTTCACGCCTTCGGTGTTCTTTATCCTTTCAAGCAGAGATATCTGCCTTCTGTGATCAACGGACAATTTTTCACACATCTTCGGATATATGCATCTTCTGTCGGTACATGACCCTACCTGACATTTTTTGATGCATTCGATCGCATACATATTTGCGGTGGGCCCTCCGACATCATATACTATACCGTTGAACCCTTTTTTCTTTGTCATCTTTTCAATTTCGCGTATTATCGAATCCTCGCTTCTGCTTATTACCGTACGGCCTTGGTGAACCGCGATGGCACAAAAATTACACTCGCCGTAACATCCTCTGTGCGTCGTCACCGACTGCTTTACAGTTTCCATCGAACGGACAGGGCCGTCCTTAGAATGGGACGGATGAACTTTATTCTCATAATCGGACTCGTAAATGCGGTCCAGTACTTCAGACGAAATATTGCGGGAAGGAGGGTTCTGTATCAGATATCTGTCACCGTGTTTCTGCATGAGGCCTTTCGCGGTCATCGGATCGCAGTTGTTATAGAATATATTGAACGCGTCGATGAATTCGTTCTTGTCATCCGCGCACCTTTCATAGGATGGCATTTCAACATATCCATTCATCCTTTCTCCGGAGATGTAAGATATTCCTCGGATGTCCTTCCAATCCTTTTCATTTTTTATCGAATGCGCAAGTTCAAGATTCGATGTCTCGGCCATTCCGTATGTTATCATGTCCGCTTTCGCATCAAACAGTATTGACCGTCTTACAGAATCGGACCACATATCGTAATGTGCGATCCTTCGCAGACTTGCTTCGATCCCGCCCAATACTATCTTCGCGCCTTTGTGATATTTTCTTATTAAGTTAGAATAAGCGATGCACGCCCTGTCCGGTCTTTTATTATTGATGCCTCCGGGAGTGAAATCGTCGTCCTTCCGTCTTTTTTTGGTCGCTGAATAATTGGCGACCATCGAATCAACGCATCCTGCCGATACGCTCCAGAATAATGACGGTTCGCCCAACCTTGTTATGTCATCCGGCGATGAGACATCGGGCTGCGCTATTATGCCTGCTTTGAACCCATTGTCAATAAGCCAATGACCTATGACAGATGTTCCGTTATATGGTGTGTCAACGTAAGCATCACCCGATACAAGGATCACATCTAAATGGTCCCATCCTCTTTTTTTCATCTCATTTTGAGTGGCGGGAATGAACATCGTCCTTCATATTGCATTCATAACTTTAAAGTGTTTTTATTACATTTTTATCAATTATCAGCGCAGATTTTTTAAAGTACCTTTGATATACTATAAATTATGTCTGAAAAATCATCAGGCTGCGGATGTTGCCACGATTGCACGGGAGGCCCGGACTGCGAGTGCGGGTGCCCTGACTGCATGTGCAGAGACTCCGGCGATTGCTGCTGCGGCGAATGCGGCTGTGATCACGATGAGTCAATGTTCGTGCTTTCGGCCGTGTCCTCCATAGTGGGGATGCTCTTCCTGGGTATCTTGGCAATTCTCTACAGTGTAAACTACATGGACGTTGCGTGGGACGTGACCACGATAGACGACAGCTTCGTATTCCTGCTCCTCGGAGTTGCAGGGGTACTCACATTCGCCGGTATATTCTCATTAAGATCGGGAGATATCACTGAAGGACTTCTGTTCTTCACAGTTGGTGTTTCCGCATTAATGCTTCACGGAGGATACTTCTTCGGTTACGGTATACCGGTAATTGCAGGTTGGGTACTGGCGCTCGTACTGTTCGTTGCCGTCATAGTGCTGCTTAACAGCCGTGACATCACCTTCGGTATCGCAGTGTTCTCATTCCTTGCCGGGCTGCTGTTCGTGGTCGCGTTCGGAAGTACAGAGTTGGGGCCTATCGTGGCTTTCCTGGCATTCCTGTTTTCCGGAGTGCTTCTCCTGTACGTTGCAATATCGGACTGGGTGTACGTCGAGACCGGCGCAGACCTTCCGATCCTGTAAAACCGTTTACGGCCGCGAGGCCGTCATAATTTAATTTTCTGAGACGCGTCATTATTTAATATGACAATTTATTTAGCAATGTCATGAACGGCCAGAAGCGCATAGCGGCGATACACGATATATCATGTTTCGGAAGATGTTCGCTTACCGTAGCGTTACCGATAATATCCGTGGCCGGCGTTGAAACGGCGGCGATACCCACAGCGGTATTATCTACGCATACCGGCGGTCTCACAGGATTCACATACCGTGACCTGACCGACGATATACGCAAGATCGTTGACCATTGGATGTCGCTTAACTTAAGATTTGACGCAATATACACAGGATTTTTAGGGTCGTTCGAACAGATAGACATAATTTCTAAGATATTCGACGATCTGAGATCGGAAGGCACGATGGTGGCCGTCGATCCCGTAATGGCCGATAACGGAAAACTTTACACAATATTCCCGAAGGATTTCCCTGCCGGGATGAGGCGCCTCTGTGAAAAGGCGGACCTCATAATGCCGAATATTACCGAAGCTGTCCTGATGCTCAACGAAGAATACACTGAAGGGCCGTACACAAAAGAGTATATTGAAGGTCTTTTGAAAAGACTCGGAAAGATGGGCGCAAAGAAGATCGTACTGACGGGAGTGTCGTTCAATAATAAAGAACTAGGCGCAGCATCATATGACGCCGATACGAAAAGAACATCCTATGCGTTCGCAGATCGTATACCGGGATACTATCATGGTACGGGAGATGTCTTCGGAAGTGCTTTGGTGGCTTCCATGGTCAATGGTTTATCGTTAGAAAGATCTACACAAATAGCGGTCAGATTCACCGTAGGTTCGATAATGAGAACGTATAACGCAGGCACCGATATACGATTCGGAGTGAACTTCGAAGCAGGTCTTAAAGAACTGGCGGAAGAGATCAAAAAAGGATGATCACTTTCTTTTACGTTCCTTAAGATCTTCAACGAGGACCTCTCTTACTTTTGCGACGGCCTCTTTGATCTCATGATCGTGCTTTCCTCTTAAGATCGTGGAACAGAGATGTTTTTTCGATGAATAATTGGAAGCGATATACATTATTGCAATATCTCGTGTGTAGTCTTCCATGATCATGTCCAGCTCAGCAAGGAGCGTCCTCACTTTCTCTTCCGGCATCAAAGGAAGTATGGTCTGCGGATCCAAAACGAGACCGACCAGGTCATCACATCTGCTCTTGTTGTCCATGCTTCGGCGATGCAAAACGAGTAAATGAACGTTTTGCAGAAATGGACTAGTTTCGGCCACCTCCTGGTAACCGTTATATCCTTCTGTTGATTGGCATTGCTCATGCCCTCGCTTTTCTGTATGCGCTGCAAGAGCCTCACACCTCCGGATTCGGTAAGGTGCAGAGTATGCGGAGCGCCGATAGGAGAGGTGGAAGGGAAACAGCATTGTCTTACGGATATCACATTCAGCGAGAAAAAAGAAGAAAAGAAGATCATATTGCCGAAGGACAGGCTTGCCGCTCCGTATTTCCCTTATGAACCGCGGGAGTCACAAATGGACATTGTTAAAGATATTACAGTAACGTTAGCATCATCCGATCACATAGTCATGGAATCGGGAACGGGAACAGGAAAAACGATATGTGCGCTTGCGGGTGCTTTACACCATGCGAAAATGAAAGGGAAGAAGATAATCTACCTTACGAGAACGATCTCGCAGAGCGATCAGGTGATGAAAGAATTAAGGGCAATATCCGAAATAAAACAGATCTCTGGAATGACGTTGACAGGAAGGAAAAAAGCATGCCCGCTGCTCAGAACGATGGCAGGATATGAGGATATACCGCCGCATGTTCTCGCAAATTTATGCGAGGAGAAGAAGGCCAAGAGCCTGGCAGGCGGAGGCGGAGGGTGCAAATATTACGACCGTGTAAAATCGTTCGTTACTCGGGTAGATTCATTCTGCCGTGAAAAGTTCCCGACATCCGACGAATTGGACGGGTTCTGCGAATCATCCAATGTGTGCCCGTATGAAGTGAAGAAAATGCTCATTCAGGGAATGGACGTCATTGTTGCGCCGTATGTCCACATACTCTCAGAAGATATACGATCTAATCTGCTGGCACATATGAAATGCGATGATGAGAATATATTACTCATCGTGGACGAAGCTCATAATCTCATACCGGCGGCAAGGGAACAGGGCAGCTTCTCAATAAGCATCAAAGATCTCGATGCGGCGATGGAGGAGCTGACCTCACTGAAAGATCCGTTCATATTCAAAGAGATAAAGGCAGGGGAATTCGTAGGTTTCTTGCGGGCCGTTATCAAAAGCATAGCCAACGAAAAGATAACGCTTGGAAAAAGCGAAGCGTTAATTGATCATGATCACGTCGAGTCCGTATTGAAAAAGAAATATTCCATGAACTCCGCCGATATGTTATCAGCGGTGAATAAAATGATCGACATCGGCGAAACAAGAACGGAATACCTTTTGGACCAGGGGGTGCACAAACTTTCCGAGCTGTTCATACTTGGTGTTTCGATGAAGGATTGGATATCATCGGACGAAGGCCAATTCATAAAAACAATAAGGGCGGACAAGGACGGCGAAGTGTTGTGCGCATCATGCATCGATCCTTCGGACATAACGATGTTCATCCGTTCCCTGAAAGGTTCTGTGCATATGTCCGGCACTTTGCAGCCGCTCGATCAATACGTAAGGACGATGGGGCTTCCCAAGACCACGGCGATGAGAGTATACCCGACACCGTTCCCTCCCGAGAACCGTTCCGTCATATACGTCAACGACGTAACAACAAAATATGAGGATCTTAAAAGAGAAGGCATGACCGAGCGCATCGCCAGACACATCGTTACTTTATGTAACGCGATTCAGAAGAACACATTGGTTTTCTTTCCGTCATACGGGATGATGGCAAAAATGAGGCCGATGCTTGAACGAAGCATAGATAAAAGGATGTACTGGGAAGAATCCGGGCATCAGAGGAAAACGATGAACTCGTTGGACCAATTCAGAAAGGGCCGCGACGGTGTTTTCTTTACAGTGATGGGAGGGTCCATAGCTGAGGGCATTGATTTTCCGGGTGATGAGTTATCATTTGCAATAATTGTCGGGATACCGTATCCTCCGCCGACGCTCGAATCAAAAGCGATGACGGATCTCTTTGATAAAAAGTACGGAACGGGTTTAGGTTGGGCATATGTCAGCGAGGTTCCCGCCGTAAGGAAGATAAAACAGGCCGCCGGCCGTCTTATAAGAACTGAAACGGACAGAGGAATGGCAGTGATACTCGATTCAAGGGCATCGAGATATGCAACGCAACTCGATGCGAAACCTTCGAAAGATCCTGTGGGGGATGCGGTGAGATTTTTCAGTAACGAGTGATGTTCATGCATGCGCGAAATATAATCACGGACATAAGGCCATGGATCGTGATCGGCCTCATCGTCGGACTTATTATCGGCGACACCGGAGAGGCGCCGACCGTCGCCATGGTGACGTTAGTGATAATGATGTGCGTATCGCTGCACGGACTTGATTTCAACAGATCCGATCTGAAAAAGAACAGGAAAGAAGTGATACTCGGCATTCTCATTTGTTACGGGGTCGCCGGCGGTGTCACGTTATTGGTCGGTTCATTCTACAGTCACGACCTGTGGCTGGGATGGGTGATGATCGCCGCCGTTCCGTGTGCCATATCCGTAACGTCAGGAACGCTGATACTGAAAGGTAACACCAAATTGGCAATGATCACGGTCACGGCAATATACCTTATAGCGCTGGCCATGACGCCGATAATGACGAAGGTGTTCATCGGTGAGGCGATAAGTCCGTTCGAGGTCCTGAAATATGTCGCCCTTTTCATCGTGATCCCGTTCATCGTATCTGTACCTTTGAGAAAGGTCGCCATAAACGCGAACGTGAAGGCGGTGTCGATAAACATAATGTTCTTCGTTCTTGTATGCATCACATTCGGCGCAAATCGAGAATTCATATTCTCTGAACCCAAGACCGTTCTTTGGGTGGTCGCCGGTTGTCTTGTCAGGATAATCGCC
This sequence comes from Methanomassiliicoccaceae archaeon, assembly GCA_031260545.1. Classification (GTDB taxonomy): domain Archaea; phylum Thermoplasmatota; class Thermoplasmata; order Methanomassiliicoccales; family Methanomethylophilaceae; genus Methanomicula. The sequence goes on from JAIRJQ010000049.1 coordinate 11,599, forward strand.
GTTGCATCGGTAATGGAGATAGTCCTTAGGTGGATGCGGACGAAACGCGATTCCAGGATCCCGCTTGTCCTGATGTCCATATGGAAGAACAGCGCACTCGCGATGTCAATGACAATGATACTCATATCAACAACGGAATCAGTTCTTCCGTCTGCGTTATCGTTACCGTTAGAGATGATATGGTTCATGGTCTTGATATGGTATTATCAGAAAAGGTGCCCTCCGGAAGAAGAAAAAGCATCAGGATATGATGCCTGATACTGCCGATGCAAGATCATGCGCTTCGAACCATCCGACCGACCCGGTGAATATGTATTCTATTGCCATCGCTGCGATCAGAAGGCCGACTATCTTGGACATTATACTTATCGTTTGGTCTCCTGCAAACCTCATGATAAGAGAGGAATTCCTCAGCAAGACCCAAGTTATGCACAGAGAGATCACGCCCGCTATCAGCACCGGCACCATTCCGTGATGATCAGAGAATAGTACCGCCGTTGTTATCACACCCGGGCCGGTCAGTATCGGTGTTGCGACGATCACCCAAGCGGCATCGCTTTCCCCTCCCTTCCACATCTTTATCCCGAACACAGTCTCCACGGCCATTAACAAAAGGACAAGACCTCCGGCCACCCTGAATCCGTTCATCGTTATTCCGTACAT
>JAIRJQ010000075.1 GCA_031260545.1 Methanomassiliicoccaceae archaeon
ATCAGTATCAGGACGCGGGCATTGGGCCTTTGGGTCAATGCTTCGCTCACTGCGTCAGCGACCGTGTCGAACGGGCGCATGTTCGCCGAACTTATTAATTCCTTGTCCAGGTCGGTAACGGCCCACACCTCCGCCCATACCATTATCTCTGCCATTTTAGCAGTTTTGTGGAATCCAAGCTTATATTCCTTCCGAAGGTTCTCGATTATCACTTTCGGATCCTTTGACATAGATAACTGCGTTAAAAATGTCGGATGTCCGATACCTTCCCTGCATTTCGATACCATGACGATCTTTCCGCCTTCCTTCAGCGCCCATTTGCCGTTGTCCAATGCTTTTTGTGATTGATACAAATCGACGTCCATCGGATACGGGGCGACCGATATCACAAGGTCGGCCCTTTCCGGGATCGGCACTGAGAACACTTCGTTGGCCCATCCGACCGCTTTGTCGAATGCTTTGTTCAGGTCGCCGGCCGCAACTTTGTAAATGTTCTGATGGCGGTCCAATACCATCTGTATTGAAAATATCTCTTTGCCTTTCACAACTTCCAGCGCGTCCATCATGTCCTCGTGCACCGGGTTCCCTTTCAGGACGAGTGATTGAGCTTCCACGTTCATCGCCAGCTTGTGGTTCTGTTCGACGGTCTTGAATGATGCAACTCCGGGCAGGAACGATTTCCTTCCTCCCGTGTATCCTGCGAAGTAATGCGGTTCCACGCTTGTTATTATCACCAAACGGTCAGCATCCACGGCGATCTTGTTCACTTCCATGTCTGTTCCGTTCTTCGATCTTCCGAGATGCACGCATTCCGACTTTTTGGAATCATGCGATATTATGCGGTCCTTTAGATTCGCGTAATGTCTGCCGAAGACGAAATCATATTCGCTTGAAGTCATATCACGATGCGTACCCGTGGCGATGATGTATCTTGCTTCCCTGAGGTCCATCCTCTCGGACAGTGCGTCCAATACTTTCGAGGTGGGCGTCGGCCTTGTCGCGTCGTTCACAATGAACACTATGTCCTTGCCGCCCTTCAGGAATTCTGAGAGAGATCTGTAACCAATGGGGCTGTCGATCGCGTCCTTTATAACTTTATCAGAGGGTTCGCACTTCACATCCTTCGGATAGAATATTCCAACGAGATTCTTGTCAGGGACGTCGATATTCTGCGCTCCGTCCTTTCCATATTTAATGTCTATTTTCATCGTACATATATCATCATCGCAGACATATTAATCGTTTCTGTAGTCGCTCTTTCTGAGAACGGATGTATTAAAAAGTTTTTTAATGCGCATGCCATTGCGAACATGTGGCAACGCTGAAGGAGGTCGGGGAGCGTGCGCTCATTGACCGTATCATAAAGAATATGAGAACGTCGTCGTGCGTGGGGCCGGGCGATGACGCGGCGTGCATCGACATAAATGGTTCTAAGGTGGTCGTCTCCACCGACGTCGTCACTTTCGAAAGACATCTGGCCAAGGGCATGACGATGGAACAGTTCGGATGGTTGGCCGCGGCAGTGAATTTCAGCGATATCGCAAGCATGGGCGCCAGGCCCGCAGGTATTCTTGCGGCTGTGATGCTGCCTCCGGAAACGGATGAGAATGTGCTGTACGACATTATGAACGGTATTGATCAGTGTGCCGAGTTCTGTGATACCGAGGTGCTCGGCGGAGATACAAAATCAGGTCACGGATCTGTCTGCGGCACAGCTCTGGGTATTTGTGATCACAACGTGCTTATGCGTTCAGGCGCGATGCCCGGGGACCTGGTCGCAATGACCGGATCTCTGGGGTCAGCGAGCGCCGGATGGTATGCCTCCTTGAATGACATATACGATAAGGATACCTTCTCCGCTGTCGCATTGCCTGTGCCGAGGGTGAAGGAAGGCATCTTCCTTTCTGCGAACGATATAGCAACGGCATGCATGGATATATCCGATGGTCTTTCGACCACGGCGGCGGCGATATGCGGAAGCAGCGGCGTCGGGATGGACATAATGTGGGAATCTTTGCCCAAAGGCAAAGGCGTGGACCGTATATGCAAAAAATTGAAACTTTCCCCGAGAGAGTTAATGCTGAACGGAGGAGGGGAATACGAACTGATGTTCACGTTCCCCCGGGATCGCCTCGATCTTCTGCATTCGTCGGATGCGGATATATCCGTGATCGGTATGGTAACATCAGGAAAGACGATAAACATCATCACTAACGGAAAATCAGAACCGCTGGAGAATAAGGGATATGAACATTTCACCAAAGATTGAGGCGCGTTTTTACGAAAAGGACGGAAACGCATACCTATGCAAGCTGTGCCCGCATGAATGCAGGTTATCTGTCGGTCAGATCGGAAGATGCGGTGCGAGACGCGCGGATGAGGATATGCTGGTCGCATATTCCTACGGAAAAGTATCATCGTTATGCGTCGACCCGATAGAAAAGAAGCCCTTTTATCATTTCCATCCGGGCAGGCGCGTGTTCTCGGTCGGCGGCATTGGGTGTAACATGTCATGCAAACATTGTCAGAACTATTCGATATCGCAAAGCGCATCCGGAAAAAAGAGGACGACGTACGAATCCCCCGAGGAACTGGCGGACATGTTCGGGCGCGAGAAAGTGGACCTCATTGCTTTTACGTACAACGAACCTTCGATATGGTTCGAATATATGATGGATGTCATCGACTGCGTTCCGGATGCCACGTATGTCCTCGTTACGAACGGCTACATCAATGAGGGTCCGTTACGAGAACTGTGCAAACATGTTTCGGCGATGAACATAGACGTGAAAGGATTCACCGATGAATTTTACATGAACGTGTGCGGCGGACATCTGGAAAATGTGCTGAAAACCGTGAAGATCGCATTCTCGCTCAAAGTGCACATTGAGCTCACATATCTTCTGATACCCGGATATAACGACTCGGAGAAGGAGATCAGAGAGTTCGTTAACTGGATACTGAACGATCTTTCAAAGGATGTGCCTGTCCACTTCACAAGATTCCATCCTGATAACGCAATGAACAACGTACCGTGGACATCTCCCGAGTCCCTTCTGAGGGCGATGGAGATAGCGACGGAGATGGGCCTGAATAATGTTTACGTTGGCAACATCATATCGGAGGACGGGAGCGACACCTACTGTCCGGAATGCGGTGCCGTTGTCATAGCAAGAACAGGGTATCTTGTGGAGATAATTGCACTTCAGGGGCTCAAATGCAAAGGGTGCGGTCACAGATTGTATATGGTCCGTTAGATCATGAACAATACATTGCCGATGAATGCGATGAATATCACCGCTATCGTTATCGGAACGATGAACGGTATCTTCGGGGTCACCCATATCTTTTCACCGTCAGCTGCTGTTCCCATGTCCATCGGCCATACGTGAGAATTCGCGGCATCCTTTGGATCCATCCGGTATCCGGTGAACATCCTCGGAAATTCCGTATCATTGCGGATTATATTCCTTACGGCGATCGGGACCATAAGGAGAATGGAGAGAACGGCAGCGAGGAATAGTACGGCAATAGGGAAAGAGAATACCGCCGATATCATCGTCCCCGGAACTTCTATCAGCGGATGACCGAATAATAAAGGATACGAAGGGAATATGATCGCGATCGATATCATACATTTCACATCTGCGCCGCCTTTGATCGCCCCGGTAAGGAAGAGCAGCAGGAACAGAACGTAACATACGGGTATGGTCATTGAAGAAATGATAAAACTGTCATCGGATGCTGTTATCATTGGTATTACGAACATCGCCGCAAGCGCCGCATAAAAAATAATGTTCAGACGTAACGACCATTCTCTGTCGTATAGTATATCGAATGCGATCATCGCCGATCCGGCACATATCATCATCCTTTCTGCGGTAAAAAAATGATCGGGCATTGTTATGATCATCATTATCACGGAAAATGCGCACAATATGATCCAATGCGTATCGGACACTTCCCTTTTCTTCAGGTCCTGTACCGATGCGGATGCGAGTACCGTGAGTAGGACAATGAATGTTATCACCGTTGGATCGATCATTGCTGTTATCAGAACGCCGCAGTATTTCAAAGGAGGATATTACATGTAGTTTACATCTCCGCATGCGGTGCTTTGTATCGCGGAACATATGCGGAGCTATTTTATTCGCAAAAGATATAGCGGATGCGATGCATGCTAAGAGAACGGTACTTCTGCTTGCCGCGGTCATGGTCTCGCTTGTGATCGCGGTGCCGCTTTTCTCAGATGATGCGAACGCACAGGGAGTTACCGTCCTTGGCGTGAATGTTTGGTCTCCGCCGGGCTCTGACCTGCTTGATATACGCGCGGGAGAGGTCAAGACCCTTTATCTTCACTTGGAAAATCCCACTACGGAGATCCTTTATGTGAAGTTCGACGATCCTGTTTTCGGCAAAGGCAAAGCGCGGATACTGGACGAAGATAACCAAACGGTCAATTATATCGAGATCGGCCCGGGAACACAGCGTACGATACGCGTGGAGATCACCGCCGATTCGTATTCCGGTTCTGTGAGAGATATCAACGCTTCGCTGACCCTGATGGTCTATAAAGGTTCTTTACCGGCGGACGCTGCGTCCGAGACGTTCAACTGGACCGTGCATATAACTTCCGGAAGGGCCTCGGAAAATCAGTACAATAAGATAATGGGAATATACAACAACCCGTTCCCTGCGCCGTTCGATACTTCGATATATGCCGCTGCTGCGACACTCATCCTTTGGCTGGTGATCGCGTTCATTGTCTCTTATGCCCTGATGCCGAAGATCATCACCGTTCTGCTGAGAAAACATAGTAAAGCGGACAGAAAGGATCTTATCAAACGGGTAAAAAAAGAATTTTTGTTCATATTCATATTATACGGGTTCACTGCGAGTGCCGCTGTGACCGGGATCTCCGAATACCTGATACGGACGATAGAGACGATAACTTACATTATTTACATTCTAATCGGCATGAGGATCGCGTGGAGGATGTTCACGGCGGTCGTGGACATGCTCCATAAGAAAAAATATTCACATCGTGCCGCTAAAGGCGAAGATGTCCCGGATGATTCTCTCAGACCCCTTATAACAATGGTGTTCAAGATAATACTCGGAATGGTCGCCACCGGCCTTATACTCGGTGTTCTGGGACTCGATACAATGCTGATCGCCACCGGCGCCGGTATCGTGGGACTTGCGATATCGTTCGGCGCACAGAGCACCTTGGCACAGTTCTTCAGCGGTTTCACGCTGCTGCTGAACAGACCGCTGAGACCGGGGGACCTCGTGCGCATCGGCGGCAACACTGAGACGCTTAAAGTGATACATGTGGGGTTCATGATGACCACGTTCCGGAACTGGGCCAACTCAGAGATAATAACGATGCCAAATCAGATGGTCGTTTCTTCGAAGATCATCAACGTGACGGCGGAATCGCATACCTATCGCATATCTGTGCACGTAAGGGTCCCGTACTCCGCCAATGTCTCGCTTGCGAAAACATTAGCGCTGGAGGCGATGCGCGAACATCCGAGGATAATTCAGGATGGTTCCGAAGAGATGCCTAAATCCAGATTCGAAGATTTCACCGACTCCTCGATGGACATCCGTGTGAGCGGTTTTGTTGACGATTTCGAAGATCATCGATCGATAGCTGCGGAGATCAGAGAATCCATATTCCACAAATTCAAGGAGAACGGAATAGACATTGCGGTGCCGAAGATGGACATATACATCAGAAAGCCGGGGGACAACGAGGACCTGAAATATTGATATGAACAAAAATATTCGTATATTACTTATTGCGCCGCTTTATTACGTATAAGAATAATTTTCTGATTTCGTTGTTGGGCTGTTGTTTTCGGAGGCATTAAATATAATTGTTTCGCTTATCGGGAATATATTACGAAATCTGAAAATGATGAGGGTGTGGTGTACGATATGGATGATTTGGACGAGAATATTATCGATGTGCTGAAGAAGGATTCCCGGCGGCCTTTCGTGGAGATCGCGGAGCAGCTTCAGGTGTCCGAGGGGACGATAAGAAGCCGCGTGCGGAGATTGACGGATGACGGAGTGATCAAGGGATTCACGATCAAGACGAGCTCCAGGAACGTGAAGGCCATGGTGGAGATCCGGGTGGATGTCAATACGAATACAGAGGATGTTGCTGATTTCTTATCAAACCGCGAAGGGGTCACCGAAGTTTACGAAGTTACCGGGGATCAGGATATCATTGCCATCGTTGACGTTGAGACGTCGCAGCAGCTTAATGATATAATAGAAAGTGTGAGACGCCAGGATAATATCCTCAGCACCCGCACTAGGCTCATACTCAAGGAACACTTCGGAGTTGGTTAAGTGTTCCGCGGTACGATCACTGCCATCATCACGCCTTTCAGGAAGGACGGGTCCATTGACGAGGAGGCCCTCAGACGTTTGGTCACTTTTCAGGAGGAGAACGGCGCCGACGCGATAGTCCCGTGCGGTTCTACCGGAGAATCGGCAACGTTATCGTTCGATGAGCACCTGCGCGTAGTTGGCATTGTGGTCGACCAAGTGAAGAGAGCGAAGGTCATCGCCGGCGCAGGCAGCAACTCGACATCCGAGGCCATCTCATTGAGCAGGCGCTCCGAGGCCGCGGGTGCCGACGGGATATTGTCGATATCGCCGTATTACAACAAACCTACCCAAGAAGGGATATTCAGGCACTACAAAGCGATAACCGAATCCATTAGCGTACCTCTTATCGTGTACAACATCCCGGGAAGGACCGCCAGCAACATCACTGCTGACACGCTGCTGAGAATAGCAGAACTTCCGGGCATTGCCGGCGTAAAGGAAGCAAGCGGCAACCTTGAACAGATACAGCGCATACTCGACGGAAGGCCGAAGGGATTCTCTGTGCTTTCCGGGGACGATCCGCTGACCTATGAGATGATGAGGATGGGTGCGGACGGCACTATCTCCGTAGCATCGAACTGTGTCCCTGCCCGCATCTCGAAGATGGTCTCCCACTGCTTATCGGGAAAGATGAATGATGCCCTTGCGGTACACACTGAGCTGTCCCCTCTGTTCGCGGCACTGTTCTGTGAGACCAACCCCATACCGATAAAGTACATAATGGCGAAGATGGGATACGGGTCCGGAACGCTGAGGCTTCCTCTGACGGAACTTACGGAAAAGAACCGCGCAGCCGTTGACAGTGTGATGAAAAGTATTGGATTGTGATAAAATGATAAATGTAGCCTTAGGAGGCGCAACCGGCAAGATGGGGCGCACTGTGTGTGACATAATACAGAAAAGCAAGGACATGAGACTTGTTGGCGCTATGATCGCGCCCGAAGAGGAATTGTTCGGGAAGGAGGTCTATCCGGGGGTCATAGCGAAAGGTATAGACGAACTGAAGAGCGTGGTGGAGAACGCTGATGTCTACGTTGACATAACGGCTGCGGGACCCGCATCCAAAGTGATAACCAAAGTTCCGTCAATGGGTGTGAATATGGTCATCGGCACTACCGGAATATCTGAGAACGTCATTCAGAACATGAGGGACGAGGTCTCAAAGAACAAGACGTCAGCGGTGCTCTCGGCGAATTACGCCGTCGGTGTGAACGTATTCTGGAAGATGTGCGAGATATTGGCGTCATCTTTGAAAGATTATGATATTGAGGTAATAGAAGCGCATCACAACCAGAAGAAGGATGCCCCCTCCGGTACGGCCATGGAGGCTGTGAAGAGAATGATGAAGGTCACAGAGATCAATGACGTTGTATACGGGCGAGAGGGAATGCCCGGCGCCAGAAAAAAGGAGATCGGGGTGCACGCGGTGCGCGGCGGCGATATCGTCGGCGATCATACAGTGATATTCGCCGGCAGCGGAGAGGTCATTGAATTAAAGCACAGGATGGGCTCCAGGGACGCATTGGCCAAAGGATTCATAGAATCCATAAGATGGATATACGGCAAGAAGGACGGAAAGGTCCACGATCTGAACGGAGTGCTGGGATTATGATCACTGTTCTTAAATTCGGAGGAACAAGCGTGGGATCCGCCGATGCCTTCCTGCGATCAGCAAAAATAATAATAGGAGGAGAAGGAGGAAGGGTGGCCGTCGTTTCCGCAATGTCCGGAGTTACGAATCACCTTGTACAATTCCTTGAGACGGACAGCTTGCCCGCGGACGATTCGATCGCCCTTCTCATCAAAAAGCATATGGATGTTGCCAATGAGCTTCTTTCCGGAAAGA
>JAIRJQ010000001.1 GCA_031260545.1 Methanomassiliicoccaceae archaeon
GTTAAAGTGTAATCAAAGGGACATTAAAGGGACATTAAAGGGACATTGAATAGATAACTCGGTACAGATGAATAGTATTCACTTCTTTATCGTGACCCATCTGCCCTTAAGTAAAAAGGATAGAGAGCCAGTGTGTTACGGCATGAGAGAAGGGATTATAATGCTGTTCTGTATTCCAACAGATTACTGGGGATCACATGGATTACGCATCAGATGTTTACTTTACAGATATGAAGACTAGGTCCGAAGGAAGTCTTTTATCCAAGCTGAAAAAGTTGGTCTGCGAAGCAGGCATTGACAAAATAGATATGAACAAAAAGTTCGTGGCCATCAAGATACATTTCGGCGAGCCTGGTAACTTATCATATCTCAGGGCAAATTATGCCAAGGTCATCGCTGACATCGTCAAAGAGAAAGGAGGCATTCCTTTTCTGACGGACTGCAGCACGCTGTATGTGGGAAGAAGAAAGGACGCCGTCGAACATATCGAGGCGGCGTATGAGAACGGATTCAATCCTTTCGCAACAGGATGCCACGTCATCATCGGCGACGGACTGAAGGGGGATGATGATATTGAGGTCCCCATAGACTCCGTTTGTTTAAAGAATGCGAAGATCGGGCGCGTCATTGTTGATGCCGACATCATAATATCAATGACCCATTTCAAATGCCACGAATTGATGGGCATAGGCGGTGCGATAAAGAATCTCGGCATGGGATGCGCGTCGCGTCGCGGCAAGATGGAACTGCACAGTTCCAATAAACCGTCGGTGGATGCGGATGAATGCAAAGGTTGCGGCCATTGCGTGAGCAAATGCGCCCATTCTGCGATAACGTTAAAGAAAAAGAAGGCCGAGATCAACGATAAATTATGCGCAGGATGCGGACATTGCATATCCGCCTGCAGATTTGATGCCATCAATGTGAGAATGAACCAATCTATTGATCTCCTGTGCAGAAGGACGGCTGAATACGCATTAGCATCTGTGATCGGGAAACCGAACTTTCATGTTTCGCTTGTGATCGATGTCTCGCCGATGTGTGACTGTTACGGTAAGAACGATGTACCGATCGTACCGGACGTGGGGATGTTCGCGTCGTTCGATCCCGTTGCGCTGGATGTTGCATGCGCTGATTCTGTTAATTCACAGCCTGTTGTAAAAGAGAGTCTGTTGCACGGGAAAATGAAAAAGGACAGTGACGATAAATTCTCTTGCACCCATCCCGTGACGGATTGGAACATTACTGTGGAGCACTCTGAAAAGATCGGGCTCGGCGTAAGGAAGTACAAAATAAAAAAAGTAGAATGACCGCAAAAAACCGTTTTTACAGAGAAAATATAAGTATAGAATAGCTATTGGCCTTTTCATCGGTCGGATGTTACACCTATGAGTGAAAAGACGCTGAAATATAGATGGATAATACTGATAATACTCTTGGCCGCATATTTTCTCGTATATTTTCAAAGGAATCTCCCGGGCGCCATTGACAGAACGATAGTGGATGACATAGGCGGCATCGCGACGTTGTGGTCTGCGATATACTTCTACGTTTATGCGGCCCTTCAGCTGCCTGTTGGTCTGACGGTCGACAGGATAGGGCCGCGTAAGATATTGTCTGTTGCGCTCGTGGTGGTCACCATCGGAACATTCATCATATCTTTGGCGAACACCGATATTGAACTTTACTTCGGAAAGATCGTGATGTCATGCGGAATGGCATGTATCTACGTTCCGCTGACGAAAGTGCTTGTCTCTTGGTTCACGAAGAAGGACTTCGCCAAAATGAACGGGTATGTCATAGCAACAGGCAATCTTGCAGGGATCATTGCGACGGCACCTGCGTTCATGCTCATCGACAGCATAGGATGGAGAGGTTTCTTCGTTATGTTCGGTATCATATCCGCGATCCTTGCGGTGCTCTGCATAACGTTCGTACGCAACCGTCCGAAGGATATCGGGGCGCGCGAGATCCCTGATATCTATCCCGAGGAGAGGGAAAAACATGGGACCTATACGAAAGTGTCACCGAAGAATGGTATTTTGACCATAGCGAAGAGCGGGCGCGTGTTCTGGATGCCTGCGCTCGCGTACTTCTTCATATTCGGGGCGATGATGCTATTTCAGGGGCGCTGGGGCTCCGCATATTTCAAGAACATATACGTTTTTGATACGTTCGGGTTCTCCGCCGCGCTTTGCGGCACATTACTGATAATGTTCCTTGCTACCGGTAAACTTATCAGCACCGCGATGGCAAGCAGGGTCGCCGAAAGGATCGGATCTAAGCGAAAGGTGATATTCACCGCTAACCTGGGGTTCCTTGCGGTCTGGGGGACGATATGGCTTCTGGCAGGCGAGGTAAGCATATTCTGGTTCTGGGCCGGCGTCTGTTTTATGTTCGGGTTCTGCAGCGGTTTCATGTCATTGGGGTTCGCGCAGGCGAAGGAATGGTTCTCCGGAGCGATATCGGGCACTGCTATTGCAATGTACAACACGATGATATTCCTCGGCGGAGGCATATTGCAGACGATATCCATTTTCGTGATCAACGAGAAAGCTTCGGTGCTCAGCGAGTTTCAGCTGATGTGGGCCATCGCATTCATTTGGGTGGTGATGGCGTGCATTGTTTCATATCTGTCAATAGATAACAAGACCGGTAAAGTAAAGGAAATAAGAACGTGATCCTGAGGATCACGGAACAAGTTTGTGGTATCCGTAAGCTTCCTCACCGGAATTGAAGCACCACTGTATCTTGGTGAAGTTCTTCTTTAATGCTTTCACATCTTCTTTCACCTTCAGCGGGTCTTCCTTTTTCGCAACACGGTATATCAGGCGGGCGACCTCTTTCATCTCGCTTTCCTTCATACCTACGCGCGTCAACTCCTGAACGCCGAGGCGTATGCCTGACGGCCTTACAGCGCTTGTATCATGCGGCAGCATGTTCTTGTTGCAGATAATGTTCGCATCTTCTAGATGCTGGCTCACTTCTTTTCCGCCGCCGAATTTTGATACGTCAACAGCTATCGCATGCGATCTTGTGAATCCCAGATCGGGGCAGAGAACATCAACGCCTAGTTCGTACAGTGCTTGGCCCAATGCCCTTGCGTTCTTGCATGCCTGCGCCGCATAGTCTTTGGCGAACACCTTCATTTCCGCCAGTGTTATCGCCAGTGCGGCCATCGCGTGTAAATGATGACTTGACGTCACTCCCGGGAAAACGGCGCGCTGTAAAGCCTTCTCCTGCTCTTCCGATAAGTTCTGACCGAGAAGCATCCCGTGGTTCGGACCGGGGACTGTTTTGTGCGTGCTCGACGAAAGTATGTTCACGCCTTCTCTCAGCGGGTCCTGGAATTGTTTGCCTGCTATGAGACCGAGAACGTGAGCAGCGTCATACCACACCATGCATCCTATCTCATGGAACGTGTCGTTCAGCTCCTTCAGCGGCGGAGGGAACAGGAAAACGGAAAGACCGAACTGCGCCACCTTCGGTTTTACAGTCTTTAGCAATTTTATTGTTCCGTCCACGTCTAGATTCATGTTGCTGACGTTGAACGGATAGTTCACCGAGTTCACGCCTCTCTGACCGAACGCACCGAACTCCGCCGTCGATATGTGAGCGCCCTGCGCCAACGCACATGTTGTTATCGTATCGCCGGGTTTCGCGAATGCGAACAGCACCGCCATGTTGGCCACCGTTCCGGATATCGGCCTGGTGTCAGCGAAAGAGCATTCGAAGAGTTCCTTCGCCATCTCTGTAGCTTTCGACTCCACCTGGTCCACGTAGATATTGCCCTGATAGTATCTCTTTCCGGGAAGGCCTTCTGCGTATCTGTCGGCAAAGTCTGAAATCAACATCTCTTTGGCCAGCGGGCTCATTAGATTCTCCGAAGCTATCATTGGTATGGACTCTTCGAACCATTTGTTATGCGCCATGACCTTCTCTCTGATCCAACGTGCGTCTTCTTTCATTTAACTCATCGCTCCGTCATGACAGGCGTCATTAAAATAATTATTCATATTTTGCGTTAATTGAATTCCCTGGAGCCGTTCTCTGCGTGCTTGAGGTTGATCTCTCCGGGGAAGACGCCTTTCATCTGCGCCAGATATATAGAAACGAAGTCACCGAGTATGATAGATATAAGATTCTTCTCCAGATCGCTGGAGCCTTTCGCCTTGAACTCGTACGGTCTGACGCCGCTGCTTTTCAATACACCTGAGAGCGTTTCCGTCATATACTTTAAAACATCCGTCGAATCGTCGTCGCACAATATTATCGGTATGAACTCATCGGATGCCTGATCCTCCGTCCATCCTATTATTTCATTATGATTGAATTCCGGAATAGTGCCGGAGAATGCTATCATCCTGGAATTCTCGTTGATCTGCATCTTCCACCTTATCGCGGCGGCCCTCATGTTCATTAAACTGTATATCACGGGAATTTTACCGAAGATCTTTATCGCTATCTTCACCGCCTCGTTATTCTCTTTGTCGCCGATGATGCTGTCCCTGAACGATCTTAACGAAGGAAGAAGTGAGTTCAGTTCTGTCCTGCTTTCGCATATTCCCATTTCTTCGAACAGCGAAGCTGTATGACCCAGCATATACCCTAATGCACCCCGCGGCGACAGACCTGTAGGCATTCTGATCAAAGGATTGCCGTTCGAAAGTGCGCGTTCCATAAGTCCTCCGTTCGATGTGATACAAATTATGTCGCATCCCCGCGACAGCGCTTTGTCGTATAAAGCTAAAGTTTCAGGTGTGTTCCCTCCGTAGCTCATTGCTATGACCGCTGTGTCCTTGTCGACCCATTTCGGAAGCTCCATTCCTTTTACTACGGATATCGGAACGTCTGATGAGGCATCCGCGAAATCAGACATTATCTCTCCGGCCATCGCGGACGCGCCGACGCCGCATATGCATACCTTTGACCTTTTCGGTATCTTCTTAAGAGGGAACTCCAATGCCGACCCTATCTGTTCCGGCATATCCGCCGGATCGGTAAAAATTATATCATTGGCTCTGGCTCTGCTCGATGCTCCCATACAGAGTTGCATTAGTTCGCACGTATATATACAAGACTGAGCACCGCTAAGTAAAGGCGGTAGTTTTTTGTATCCTCGGAACATCATCAACGATTGATACAAAAAAAATGGTAGTTGGGTAAACGTTTTTCAATTAGCGCTCATAAAGGAAAGTGGTAAACATGTGTCTGAATGCTGCCATCGATGACATCCGTAACGGGAGACCCGTCCTTGTATACGATTTCGATGACAGAGAAAAAGAAACGGACATGACCGTTGCGTCACAGTTCATAACTCCTGAGATAATACGAACGATGAGAAAGGATGCCGGCGGTCTTATATGCACGACCACGCCTTTCAGCATCGCAAATGAACTGGGCCTTCCTTTCATGTCAGATGTGTTCAGGGACGACTCAGGAAGATATCCTCTTCTGAAAGCTATGGCCCCCACCGATATACCGTATGACAACACGCGTTCCTCCTTCGGTGTGACGATAAATCACAGGAGAACATATACGGGGATAACGGACCACGACCGTTCGTTGACAATAACCGAATATGCAAGAACGATCTTCTCCGAAGTTCCGGTAAATGAAAAGATAAGGGATCTCGGTAAAAATTTCAGAGCTCCCGGGCATGTGCATCTTCTGAACACAAGCGAGAACATCCTTACTACCAGGAAAGGACATACCGAACTTACTACGGCGTTAATGATGATGGCCGGCGTTCATCCGTCCGCGACCATATGCGAGATGATGGGCGACGACGGAAATGCCATGAGCAAAGAAGAAGTTATAAGATACGCTGAAAAAAATAATTGTGTGTTCGTTGAGGGAAAAGATATAATCGAATCGTGGAAAGGACGGTGTTGATATGGTCAGAGTGATGGCCTCCGGTGTTTTTGATATCCTTCACACCGGCCACATCTCATATCTGGAACAGGCGAGGGCCATGGGCGATGAACTGGTCGTCGTGGTCGCTTGTGACAGCACGGTCAGAAAAAGAAAGCATGATCCGGTAACTCCCGAAAAAATGAGGGCACGCATCATCGGTTCGCTTAAGCCTGTGGACACGGTCGTCATCGGTAATGACGGCGATATGTTCAGAACGATCGAGAAAATAAGGCCGGACATCATTGTTCTGGGGTTCGATCAGGCATTCGACGAAGATGAACTGAAACAAGAGCTTTCAAGGAGAGGGATCAGCGCCAGCATAAGAAGAGCGAACGAATGCGCGGATGATCTGACCGGTACCAGGAAAATAATAGAAAGGATCGTCAAAAATTATGGTGAGACCAAATGAAACTCATCGGCGTAGCAGATACGACATTCGCAAGATATGATATGGGTGCCTCGGCGATCGACGAATTGAAAAAGAACGGCACCGGATTCAAGATCATTCGTTACACCGTGCCGGGTATGAAGGACCTTCCCGTCGCGTGTAAAAAACTTATCGAAGAACAAAAATGCGATATTGTCATCGCATTAGGAATGCCCGGCCCCAAAGATAAAGATAAAATGTGCGCCCATGAGGCATCGCAGGGGCTTATCCGGGCGCAGTTAATGACGAATACGCACATAATCGAAGTTTTTGTGCATGAGGACGAAGCAAACGATGACAGAACGCTTGCGTTCCTCGCGGACAGACGTGCGAGGGAACATGCGCTGAACGTTCACAATATTCTATTCCATCCCGACAAGCTGACAAAGAACGCAGGAAAGGGATTGAGGCAGGGGTTCGATGATGTCGGACCGGTCTGAGGTGAAAAAATGAAAAAATACAAACTGGGAATGGTGGCGTCGGAATTCAATTACGACATAACATCGATGATGGTCGAGCGTGCAAGGTCGGAAGCTGAGTTCCTTGACGTTGAGATTGTAAGGACAATAATGGTGCCCGGTGTTTTTGATATACCTTTAGCGGTAAAGAAACTGCTTGAAGAGAAAGATATCGACGCCGTTATCACATTGGGAGCTGTTATCGAAGGCGAGACGGATCACGATGACGTGGTGATAGCGCATGCATCAAGGAAGATCGCCGATCTTTCGTTAGAATTCAACAAACCGGTGGCGTTAGGCATAACAGGCCCGGGAATGACAAGACTGCAGGCCGTTGACCGCATTGAGAAAGGACGCGAAGCGGTGGACGTCGCCGTGAAGATGCTGAAACGGCTCGGTAAGTAAAAAACAATTTATTTCATCTTCTTTTCTTCATAAAAGAATCCAGTTTATTGTATGCTTCCTCGAGTACAGGAAGCGGAGGTAACGTTATCGTTCTGAAGTGGGATCCTCCGAATTCGTGACAGAAACCGGAACCGTTCACCAAGACGACGCCTTCTGTCCTCAGAAGATCAAGAACGAATTCCAGGTCGGTCTTCCATTTTGTCAATTCCACACGCGGGAACATGAACATTGATCCCTTTGCCCTTTCCACTGAGATCCCGGGTATCTCATTCAATCGTTTGTATGTGAAATCCGCCCTCTCCTTGAGCTTGCGGTTCATTTCTATAATGTAATCCTGCGGGCCCTGCAGTGATGCTTTTGCCGCCCACTGGCACGGTACGTTTGAACATATCCGTAATCTCAATTGACGCATCATGCCCTCGAATATCTCATCGAGCATTCCTTTTTCGTCAATGAAGTAACCGTAACCCACTCTCCATCCCGGCATTAAGTTAACTTTTGAGAATCCGTTCAATATTATCCGTGAAACATCGGACGGCAACCGCGAAGCGGAAAAGAACTTTCCGTCAAATGTGATCTTATCGTAGACCTCATCGGATATTAACGGTA
The DNA here is from genome assembly GCA_031260545.1 of Methanomassiliicoccaceae archaeon. GTDB lineage: Archaea > Thermoplasmatota > Thermoplasmata > Methanomassiliicoccales > Methanomethylophilaceae > Methanomicula. The sequence goes on from JAIRJQ010000001.1 coordinate 7,816, forward strand.
TATCGTATTCGGCTGCGATATTGCCGATCTCTCTTATCGAGCTTTCCGGATATACTGCACCGGTCGGATTGTTCGGGTTTATTACGATTATGCCCTTTGTTCTCTTTGTTATCCGTTTCCGGATCATGTCGATGTCCGGCTGCCAGTTCTCCTCTTCCATCTGCCTGTACGGTACCGGGACGCCTCCGAAATATTTGACGTACTGAGTGTATGACGGGTAACCCGGACCGGGGACGAGCATCTCATCCCCGTTCTCGAGGAATGTTCCCATGAGCACGTTCGCCGCTTCGCTTACCCCGCTCGTTACGAAAACATTATCGGCTGTTATCTTCACACCGTGCTTCTCATGCTCGCGGTCGACTATCGCCTGCCTTAATTCCGTGCTTCCCTGAGAGTTTCCGTAGCCGTTGTCAACCACATCAACGGCCTCGCGCAACGCCGCTTTAAAATATTCCGGCGTTTCGAAGTCCCATTTGTTCGGATCGCCGATGTTGAGCCTCAGCACACGCATGCCCTGTCTCTCCAGCTCATCCGCAGGAACAACGATCTCGCGTATCGCATAATCTACGCCCATTGATCTGCTGGTGGCCCTCATGGAAAAACGCCAATGAATGTTTCTATATAAACAGTGCGTTTCGATGAGCACAGCTGCCGCTTCGATACACGCGGCAGCTGTGCTCCCGGCCCGCAGGCCTTACCACCCGTCTGCCAGACCCAGTTTGTTCAGGTCCTCTTTGGTATATATCTCGAATGAATTTCCCATGCGAGGGCTGTATGTAGGGCTCGTGAACAATTCAATGGTCTTTTTGCCCGCCGGGATCTTATGGACCGCATAATAGTCATTCGGGAGTATCTTGTTGTACACCAAGTAAATATTGTCGTGCTTGTTCGGTATCTCATACTCGCCGGTCTCGCCGTTCTTCAGAGAACCGATCTCCTTGCATTTTACCGATCCGAGCTCAACGTCCCCGTCGACATTTTCTATGAATATCCTTACCTTCATATGCGATGCCGTGAAAGTATTTTTTCTCTTCACTATTAATTTTCTCATCTCGTGCCTCCCCCTTTTTTTATATATCTGCCGTTTCTGACGCCGAAACGTCGTCGCTCAGATAATATCTTAAATCGTTTATCCCGAAATTCCGGCCCAGGCTTCGGAGCACCCGTTGTTCTTCGTCCTCAGACAACTGATCAAAGGAGGTAAGGAAGAACGCTGCATCGCGGTCTTCCCTTTTCTCTGCCCTTTCGTTTCCCCGCATATCGCGTCTCTCCAGGATATTAGATATCCAATATATTTAATAAACACTGATTATATAAAAGTTTTTATTATATACTCAATTACAGCGATATAGTATTCAATTTTTTATCAAAAATGTGCAAATAACAGCCGAATACTAATGTGTGCTCAGCTCGGTTCTTCTTAAGAACGCATATGAAACTTTATATTGTCCGCGCCGCTCGTGGGAACGATGGCCGCGGTACGGTTGGGGAAGAATCATCTGAGATGGTGTTTCACTTGTAATTTGCCGATACTTGAGGATGCCGTCTGTTCCGTATGCGGATCAGATACCAAAGAAGTGGAAGTGACACCGCCGGGCGACGTTCGGCCGGCGTTCCCGCATGATATCGAATTGATAAAAAGACTGGCGGATGAACAATTCGGATACGGTTCAGGCGACGCGTTATTACCGGACGGGCATATCGTACTTCTTAACAAGGCACCATCCCTGGACAGGATGGATGAGATCATTATCGACGGATCTTCGATAGCAAGCATACGTTTTGATATGGGAGCAGGGTGGAAGCTCCTGAACCGTATGCAGAGCGCCATGCGCATCGGTAAAGTTATGACGAAAGGTTACGTCATATGCGATCCCCCTGTTGCAAAATTCATACGCGAAAGCAAGAACCTTATGGCGCCCGGTGTCGTTGACGCGCATCCTGATGTAAAAGTGGATGACGAGGTCATAGTGATCGACACTGAACGGAATGTCATAGCTACGGGATTGGCAAGGATGACCGCGGATGAGATGATACTGGAAGAACGCGGAATTGCGGTGAAAACTAAATGGACCAAGCCGGAAGAGCTGTTCGTTTCAGAAAAGAAGGTGACGTGGGATGACGTCATAGACGCGAATGAGCCTGTCATCGTCAAAAGAAGGGACGAGGCCGCCGCATTCGTGAACGATATGATAAAAAAGAATGATATTCCTGCTGTGGTGTCATTCTCCGGAGGGAAGGACAGTCTTGCGACCTTGCTTATAACATTGGACGCCGGCCATAAACTTCCGGTGCTGTTCATTGATACTGGCCTTGAGTTCAATGAAACTGTTGACCATGTTCATGATACTGCGAAAAGATATGATCTTAAGCTGATAGAGGAAAAGGCTCCGACGGATGCGTTCTTCGGTAATCTTGTTCACTTCGGACCTCCGGCGAAAGATTTCAGATGGTGCTGCAAAACAAATAAACTGGGACCGACCGTCGGTGCGATACTGCGCAACTTCCCTGACGGCGTTCTCTCGTTCATAGGTCAGCGTAAGTATGAGTCGGAAGCAAGGCACGCAAAACCGCGCGTTTGGAATAATCCGTGGACACCCGGGCAGATCGGCGCTTCGCCGATACAGAGCTGGAACTCGCTGCATGTGTGGATGTACATCTTCTGGAAGAAGGCGGAATTTAACGTATGGTACACCAGAGGTCTGGACAGGATAGGCTGCTTCCTCTGTCCTGCATCCGATATATCGGAATTAGAACTGATAAAAGGAAAGAGTGACCGTTATGAACAATGGGACTCATACCTCAATGAATTCTCATCATCACGCGGTCTTCCGAAGGAGTGGAAACAATTTTCGTTATGGAGATGGAAAAAGGCGCCGCAATCGATACGCGATGAAGTATCACGAATAACCGGCAAAGATGTTGCCGAACTTACAAAACAGGCCGTCCGGTCGGACGGGCCGTTCTTCCTTAAGGTGCAGGACGGTTTTTCGCCGTGTGTGCTCGGGTTCAGCGTGGAAGGCGCTGTCTCACGATCCGTGGATATCGAGAAACTTAACAGGCTTGCAGGGATATTGGGAAAGGATGTCTCCTTGGACGAGGAAGGCCAGTGGCTGACCGTCAGCAATATAACTGTATTCAGAGAAGGTTCGATAATTTCTAAGGGCCCTGTTGAGGACGATGTCCGGAAAAGAATGAAAAAGATGTTCGATATCATCATAAGATCGGAACAGTGCGTTGGCTGCCGGTTATGTATAGCCAGATGTCCCAATTATGCGTTATCATTGAACGATAACGGCATCACATTGGATCATGAAAAATGCACACAATGCGAGAAGTGCTTAGGACCGTGTCCCGCCGTCAACTTCAGGGACGACGAGTTCAGTATGTGATGTCACATTTTTTTAAATCCGCGGCCTATCCATTCCGTGATAGATTTGTGACCGTATCTTATCGTGTCCGTGCGGGTCCTGTGCCTGCCGTTCAATTTCACTTCGTTACCGAGTATCGCTTTGATGATCCCTTCGTGATCAGTTATATCATTTGAAAATTCAGCATATGCCGAAGCGATGCTGTCGATATGATGCGCGTCGCTTCCCGCAGTGATCGGTTTTTTCATTTTCGATGCGAGCTTGTACGCTTTGTTGTTGGAACCTTTCGTGGACCGTGCGTTGAATGCTTCCACCGCATCGAATTCGGGAATGACATTATTTTCTCCCAGGCCGGACCACCACCTGTATGGATGTGCGGCAACGGCTATGCCTCCGGCGTCATGTATCATGTCTATTGTTTCCGATACGGTCTTGCCTCGGGGTATCTCGCAATTGATGCCGTATGCGAGTATGTGCCCTTCCGCTGATGAAACCTCTTCTCCCGGGATGACGATGATGCCGTCATATTTTGACGCCTCTTCGAAGGATGCGAAGCTGTTGTGATCTGTTATTGCAATGCAGCCCAATCCTTTGGCCTTCGCTGCCTTGATGATCTCATCCACCGTTGACCGTCCGTCGTTCGAGAACGTCGAGTGGATGTGCAGGTCCGCCATCATCTGACGTTGGCACCGTCCTTCAATTCTCTGTCGACAACAGCAAAGCATCCTTTGCCGTCCGATAACGGTATCATCTCGTTCCCGTCGAACACTGCGGCGGCCGTTCCTGCGTCTTTCACAGAGGTCACCTTTATCACCGCCTTCTGGAATTCTTTGTATTCTATCTCTTTTCCGTTTATATCGAGTCCGCAGCTGAATCTCGTTCCGTTCGGAACGTTCTTTGACGGTTTAAGGAGCACGACCGTGTTTCCGCCAAGCGCTTCGTCATCCGCCGCCAGCAACATACCCTGTGACATTATCCCTCTGAGTTTTGCGGGTTTGAGGTTGTATACCAGCAGCACTTTTCTTCCTATGAGCTCTTCTTTTTTGTAGAACGCTCTCAGACCGGCGACGATGTCCCTTTCTTCGCCTACGTTGACTTTCATGTGGAACAGTTTCTCCGCATCCGGATGTTCTTTCGCATCAGTTATCTCTGCGACGCGTATATCCAATCTTTTCAGGTCGGCGAACGGTCCCGACGGTGTTTCGCTGATGCTGACCTCCGCCGCTTTCTTTGTATCCTCTTTTACATCCTCTTTCGGTAATTCCACTTTTGTGTAAACGGGAACGGGTTCAGGAAGTTCAGTGCCTGCAGGCAACGGTTCAGTGCATCCCGCGAACCCGTGATCCAGCGGCGTTCCCGTCAATCCGAGGAACTTCCATATGCGTTCCGAGGAGAACGGCATGAACGGCCATGCCATTATTGATAATGCTTTTACTATCTGCAACGATGCGTTGAGCGCCTCTCCGCATAACTCCTTGTTCTCTTTGACCAGCGCCCACGGTTTCTTTGAGTCGAAGTACCTGTTGCCGAATCTCGAAAGGTCCATGACCACTTTCATGGACTTTTTGAAGTCGCAGTTCTCCATGTATCCTTCGTATTCTTTCATCGCTTTGTTTATTTCCCCGATGACCGTCAAAAATTCGCTGCCTTCCGGTTTATCAGGTATCACTGAGAAATTCTTCTTCGTGAAACTTAAGCATCTGTGATAGAAATTCCCGAGCGCCGACACTAATTCGTTATTCACCTTCACCTGGAAATCCTCCCATGAGAAATCCGAATCGTGCGTGTCTGGCATATTTATTGACAGATAATATCTTACCACATCGGGATCGAATCTTTCGATCACGCTCGGTATATCTATCGCTCCGCCGCGGCTCTTTGACAGTTTGCCGCCTTTGAACATAAGATATTCGTTCGCCGGGATATCATACGGTAAATTGAGCGAAGTGTAACCCATGAGTATGGCCGGCCATATTATCGAATGGAACGGGATATTGTCCTTTCCCAGGAAATAGTAATGTCTTACACTCTTGTCGGTCCAGAACTCCTTCCAAAGGTCCGGTCTTCCGATGATGTTTGAAAATTCCTTCGATGCGCTCAGGTATCCTATCACCGCTTCGAACCATACGTATATCACTTTTCCTTCCCATCCGTCCACCGGGACGGGGATCCCCCACTCCATGTCCCTTGTGATCGGCCTGTCCTTTAATCCGCCCTTCAGCCAGTTGGATGTGAATGTTTCAACGTTCGAACGCCAATATGTCTTATCTTTCAGATAATCAAGTATGCGGTCGCGGAACGCGCTCAGCCGCAGGAAGAAGTGTTTTGTGCTCCTTACCTCGGGTTCTGTTCTACAGTGAACGCATATTGCGTCCTTGAGGTCCCCCGTTTCGAATGTTGTTCCGCATGCATCGCACTGATCGCTCCTTGTGTTCTCTGCGCCGCATACCGGGCATACCCCCTCTACGTAACGGTCGGGTAAGAATCTTGAACATTTAGGACAATAGTATTGCATCGTCTCCTTTTCATAGAGCAGATCTTTTTCCAACAGTTTTTTAAATATCTCCTGCACCGTTCCGATGTGGTTGTCGGTATGTGTTTTTGTGAACAGTGAAAATTCAATGCGCATATCCTCTATCGCTTTTTTGTTTATCTGGTGGAACTTTTCTGCTATAACGGATGATGTCGTTCCCTCTTTCTCTGCTGTTACCGTGATCGGCGTACCGTGCTGATCAGAACCGGAGACCATCATCACCTCGTTACCTTTCATCCTGTTATAACGGTTGAATATGTCCGGAGGCAATAACGAACCTGCCAAATGACCTAAATGTATCGTTCCGTTGGCGTACGGCCATGCTACACCTATGAATACCTTTGCCATTATTATCGACGCTGAACATGGTTGCGCATATTTTAAACATATGCAGGCTTGGACGGCGCTTCTGAGAAAGCGAACATTGTGTGACCATATAGCTGCGTATCAGCATGCCTCGCCGCGATCACTGCGGCGGGTGCCTTTCACAAGTGCGGAGATCGTCAGCAGAGACCACATCAGCACTATGATCGGTCCGACTATCTCCATTATGGCGATGCCCCACCACAGGTCCACCAGCGTTCCGTTCAGACTTATGACGAATACCACCGGAATTATTATGAAATTCCTGAACATCGTTGATAATAACGCTTTAGTGCCCATCCCTAACGATTGGAACAGCGATGACGATAATACTCCGAACCCAATTGTGGGCAGGAATATGCATGAGATGCGTATGAACGTCGTCATCATGCTGTGCAGGCCTGCCGTTGCTTCGGTGTATGAGAAGATGACAGAGATAACATCGGCTGTGATGAACAGCACCGCCGCGAGCGTCAGCATGGTCACGAACGCCAATTTAAGCGAGTACATGAACGCCATCTTAATTTTTGGGTTGTCGCGGCCGCCGTAAGCGGCAGCGCATATCGGGACCAAAGCGGCACCTATGCCGAGGCACGGGATGAACACTATGTTCAGCAATCTCCATCCGGCCGAGTATATCGCAACGGCCTGCGTTCCCTCTGCCGTTGACACCAAGATCAGATTGACCAGTATCACTGCGAGGGATATCGCCATGAACTCTATCGATGCGGGAATTCCGACACGGAATATGTCCTTCGCTATCGCCTTATCAAAATGCGGTCTCCCTATCCTTAATGTGATGTACGTGTCCTTTTTCACAAAGAACCAGTAGACCGCGGGGACGGTCGCTATTGACAATGATACCGCTGTCGCCAGTGCAGCACCTGTCATACCCCATCCGAGGCCGAACCCGCCCAGTTCGAAAATGAATATCGGGTCCAGTATCAGGTTCAAGATCGCACCGAAGAGCATTATTATCATCGATCTCTTCGCGGCGCCTTCCGCTCTCAGTATGCCTGACATCAGCGCGTTCATGAAAACTATCACCGCGAAAATGATCATCACGTTCGCATAGTTCATGCAGTGCTCTATCACCGACGCACCGCCGATGGTCATCATCAGCGGTCTTGTGACGAGTAACATTATCGCAGAGAATATTATTGCCGTTACGACGGTCATTGATAATGCTACAGATGCCGTCCGGTCCGCATTCTCCTTGTTCTTGGCGCCGATGTATCTTGCGATGGCGGACGATGCGCCGACGCTTATTCCGCTTGATACACCTACGAGTATGAAAAATAACGGAAATAACAGACCTATGGCCGCGAGTTCATCCTGTCCGAGACCGGATATCCATGCCGCGTCCACCAGCCCGTTTATCGATGAGGCGAACATGGCGACTATCATCGGCACGGCCATTTTCCTGATGGCCTTTTTCGGAGATCCAAGCATGACCTCCACGCCCTCGGTTAATCCTCCGCCCGTCACGACCAAGCGATGATTAGGTAGGATATAAAAACAGCGTGTCCTATCGCATTCTCCTGTTACTTCCTTTTCTTATTGAATAATGGATTCGCCAAACCTATGGATTCGCCAAACCTTATATCCCTCTTTTGAATTGGCGATTGCATGAGGATAGCAGCGGTCCTTCAGGACAGGTGTCAGAACAGAAAGTGCAACAAGGAGTGCATCAACTTCTGCCCGAAGATGAGAACCGGCGTTGAAGCTATCGTTATCGGCGAACGCGGAAAACCGATCATTTCAGAGGAACTCTGTGCAGGGTGCGGCATATGCGTGAATAAATGTCAATTTGAAGCTATCAAGATCATCGGTCTCGCCGATGAACTGAAAACAGAGATGGTGCATCATTACGGTGAGAACGCTTTCCGTTTATACAGACTGCCCGTGCCGAAGAAGGGTCTTGTGACGGGTATATTAGGACCTAACGGAATAGGAAAGACAACGGCAATAAAGATGCTCTCCGGCATCGAAATACCGAATCTGGGTAATTATCAGAAACCTCCGTCAAAGGATGAGGTATTGCAGCATTTCGCCGGCACGGAACTGTATGATTAT
>JAIRJQ010000046.1 GCA_031260545.1 Methanomassiliicoccaceae archaeon
GTCTCTAATCAACAAACATAGTGAACGGTTGAACTGAATTGAGTGAAGGATAATGCGAACGGTTGCCTGAGCAGGCGGACGCAGCCCGCAGGAACAGGCAACCGTTCGCAACAAAGAGAGAAAAGAGAGGGACTTCTTATCGCCAGTTGGTAAGAAGATGACAAAAAGTCCCAAGAGAAGAAGAGCGAAGCGTATAGAAAAACGTAACGAGGAATTTGAGAAGAAAAGACGTGAGAATGAGTATCAAAAGAAGAGGTTTCTTGTTTCAGAAATGAGGGCGCACGGTCTTTCAATGAGAAAGATCGCCGTAAAGATACGCATGTCCGTCGGATTCGTACATAAATGGTGCGTACGCCTGAAAGTGCAGACCGCGGCGAGAACAAAGGCCATCAAAAAGGGCAGGATAATGCAATATCCGGAAGGGAAAGGGATCAAGGACGCGATCGTATCCCTGTCCAGAGCACCGAACGCTCCCTGCAGAAAGATAACCGATGAACACGTGAACGCTGTAAAGAACGTAAGGAAAGGCATGTTCACGGAAAAGATGGGCGCACAGAAGATCAAAGTTTATGCGGGAATGAACATATCTCACACGTCGATAAACAAGATACTGAAAGACAACGGTCTGACGGCTAAACGGAAAAAGAGGAAACAGCGTTCGTTCGACCCGTTCCGCAGAGGATATCCCAACGAATTATGGCAGATCGATTACAAGGAATTCGGAAAAGGAATATACATGTTATCGGTGAAGGATGACAACTCATCGATGATACTGGCGGCGGACCTGAGATCATCGTGCAAGACCGATGACGTCATAGAGATAATGGAAAAGACGGTAAAACAATTCGGCCGTCCGGATCAGATATTGTCGGACCACGGAACACAATGGTGCTCGTCCAAAGGAGATACGTGCAGGTTCGATGAATGGTGCTCATCGTACGGAATAGATCATATAATGGGTAAAGTAAGAAAACCGACAACGCAGGGAAAGGTGGAAAGATGGCATGGTTCCGTACTGGAGGAGGCGTACCTTCCGAAGAAGGGAAGCTCCGTCAAAGAGTACAGAAAGGCCGTTCTTGAGTACATGGAATTCTACAATAACAGCAGACCGCACCACGGCATCGGTCTGCAGATTCCGATCATGGTATACACAGGAGGATTGATATTGCCAGATGTGTTTACGCACATCGGTGTTCACGAAGTCCCTTGATAAGACAAGGCACTGTTTTATGGTAAACGTTTATATAGAAGAACTAACTTTAGGCTGACATAGTTCCAAATTAGTGGAGGTATGAAGACTATGGGTATGGGTAACGCACCTATCTTGATCCTTAGGGAAGGGACCAAGAGAGATAAAGGAAAAGACGCTCAGTTCAATAACATCGCCGCAGCAAGAACGATATCGGATGCGGTAAGAAGCAGCCTCGGTCCGAGAGGAATGGACAAGATGCTCGTTGATTCGATGGGTGATGTGATAATCACTAACGACGGTGTGACGATCTTGAAAGAGATCGATGTGCAGCACCCGGCGGCAAAGATGCTCGTCGAGGTCGCGAAGACACAGGACGCCGAGGTAGGGGACGGAACAACGACATCGGTCATAATCGCCGGCGAACTTCTGAAGAAGGCGATCGACATGGTCGATTCTTCAGTGCACCCGACGATAATTGCATCCGGTTACAGGATGGCCAACGCGAAAGCGCAGGAGATCCTCATTGACATTTCTACCAAGGTATCGATAAACGATGAGAAACTTTTGAAGAAGATAGCCGAGACAGCAATGATAAGCAAACAGGTCAACAATTCAAAGGAATTTTTCGGCGACCTTGTCGTTAACGCTGTAAAGACCATCGCAGAGAAAGGGGCCGACGGAAAATACACAGCAGACCTGAGAAACATTCAGGTGGTCAAGGTAACAGGAGGATCGATGGATGACACGACCCTCAACAAGGGACTGATCATAGACAAAGAACCGGTGCACCCGTCAATGCCCAGGCTGATCAAGAACGCCAAGATCGCATTGATGGACGCTCCGTTCGAGGTCAAGAAGACAGAGATCGACGCGAAGATCGAAATAACGGACCCGAGCCAGCTCGGTGCCTTCCTCGCAGAGGAAGAGAACATGCTGAAAAGAATGGTCCTGAAGATCAAAGAGGTCGGCGCCAACGCAGTGTTCTGCCAGAAAGGTATCGATGACCTTGCGCAGCACTTCCTTGCAAAAGAAGGCATATTCGCAGCGAGGCGTGTGAAGAAGGATGACATGGAAAAGCTGGCGAAGTCCACCGGTGCAAGCGTCGTCAACAAATTCGACGAACTTGAGAAGGGAGACCTCGGAGACGTCGGACTGATCGAAGTGAAGAAGATGCAGGAAGAGGAGATGACATTCGTCACCGACCTCAAGGACACGAAAGCAGTTTCAATACTCATAAGAGGCGGAACGAAGCACGTGATCGATGAGATCGAGAGATCGCTCATCGACGCATGGAGCGTTGTGAAAGTTGCCATAGAGGACGGAATGATGGTCACAGGCGGAGGTTCCACAGCTGTCGAACTTGCGATGAGACTGCGCGAGTACGCGGCATCCGTAGGCGGAAGGGAGCAGATCGCAATAGACGCATTCGCATCCGCAATGGAGACGATCCCCACGACACTCGCTGAAAATGCAGGTCTCGACCCGATAGACATACTCATTGAGATGAGGAAGCAGCACAAAGCGGGCAAGAAGCACGCCGGTCTGAACCCCTTCACAGGGAAAGTGGAAGATATGCTGAAGCTTGATGTTATCGAACCGTACAGGATCGGTAAACAGGCGATAAACTCCGCGACCGACGCAGCCGTAATGATCCTCAGGATCGACGATGTTATCGCGGCACGCGGGTCAGGAATGCCATCCGGACCCCCGCAGGGATACACCGGACCCGATGTGGACGGCGATTAAACAGATAAAGGGGTCGAACCCCACCTTTAATTTATATTCCAACTAACAGGAAGCGAACGGTATGACTGATAGGTCTGATAAGAAAGCGCAGGCCGAAGAGGCCGTCAACGAGAGGACAGCGGAGGCTGAGAGAAAAGCGTCCGAGAATCTCGATCTCGCGAAAAGGATCCAGGCGGACTTCGACAATTACCGTAAACGAAGCCAGAAGGAGAACGAGGAGTTCAGGAGATACGCATCCGAGTCGCTGATATCAGACCTGCTCGTGATCGTGGACGATCTTGAACGCGCCCTGTCGCACGCACCGAAGGATAATGATCTTACCATAGGCGTGAACGCGATCAAGGGCAATCTGATGAGAACGCTCTCATCAAAAGGACTTACGGAAATATCAACGGACGGAAGATTCGATCCGAGCATCCACGAGGCGCTCTGTGCCGAACCCGGAGATAACGACGGGGAGATAACAGAGGTGTTCCAGAAGGGATACAGGATCGGCGACCGCGTACTGAGGTACGCAAAGGTAAAAGTAACAAGGAAACAAACAGAAGGTGAGCAGAAATGTCAAGAATAATAGGAATAGATCTTGGAACAAGCAACTCCGCCGCCTCTATAATGGAGGGCGGGAGGCCGACGATGATCCCAAGCGCAGAGGGAACAAGCGTCGGAGGGAAAGCATTCCCGTCATACGTAGCATTCACGAGTGACGGTCAGTTATTGGTAGGCGAACCGGCAAGAAGGCAGGCCGTCACAAATCCCAACGGAACGATAAAGAACATCAAAAGGAAGATGGGTACTAACGAAACGGTAAAAATAAGCGGTAAAGATTACACACCGCAGCAGATCTCCGCGTTCATTTTACAAAAAGTGAAACGCGACGCGGAAGCGTACCTCGGCGAAACAATATCAAAAGCCGTGATAACCGTTCCGGCATACTTCAACGATAATCAAAGACAGGCGACAAAGGACGCAGGCGCGATAGCCGGTCTCGAAGTGGTCAGAATAATCAACGAGCCGACCGCAGCCGCGCTGGCCTACGGATTGGATAAAAGCGGCGTCGAACAGAAGATACTCGTATTCGATCTGGGCGGCGGTACGTTAGATGTAACGATAATGGAATTCAGCGACGGTGTGTTCGAAGTGATATCAACAAGCGGCGATACAAAGCTCGGCGGTTCGGACATGGATGAACTTCTTACCTCATACGTTCTGAAAGAGTTCCAGAAACGCGAAGGCGTTGATCTCTCGAAGGACAACATGGCATTCTGGCGCGTGCGCGAAGCATGTGAAAAAGCAAAGATAGAATTGTCGACGACAATGCAGACAGAAATAAATTTGCCGTTCATAAGCTCAGACGCCGCCGGACCGAAACATCTCATCCAGACGTTAACGAGAGCGAAGCTCGAGGAACTCGTTTCGCAGATAGTCGACAAATGCAAAGGCCCGGTGGAAACGGCGCTGAAGGATGCGAAACTTTCCAAGGACGGGATAAACAAAATAATAATGGTCGGCGGGCCCACAAGGATGCCGATAGTTCAGAATTTCATTGAGAATCTCGTCGGATCGAAGATACAGAGAGGTATCGATCCAATGGAGTGCGTGTCAATGGGCGCAGCGGTACAGGGCGCCGTTCTTTCCGGCGAGGTCAAGGACGTGCTCTTACTGGATGTCACTCCGTTATCGCTCGGTATCGAGACGTTAGGCGGGATAGCGACGAAGCTCATCGACCGCAACACGACGATACCGACAAAGAAGTCACAGATATTCTCGACAGCGGCAGCCAACCAATCGACGGTGGAGATACACGTTGTCCAAGGAGAGAGGGACATGGCCTCCGATAACACGTCGTTAGGCAAGTTCAATCTGGACGGGATACCGCCGGCCCCGCGCGGAATTCCTCAGATAGAAGTGACATTCGATATAGACGCCAACGGAATAATAAACGTCTCGGCCAAGGACAAAGGCACAGGCAAAGAACAAAAGATCACGATAATGTCCTCGAACAAGCTGAATAAGGACGAGATAGACAGAATGGTCAGCGAAGCCGCCAAGTTCGCGGAAGCAGACAAAGCGAAACGCGAGAGCGTTGAACTTTTGAACCAATCGGAAGCGGCGATATACACCGTCCGTAAATCACTTGACGAATTAGGCGAAAAAGTGAACAATCAGGAGAGGGCCGGCGTCGAAGCGGCGATATCCGATCTCGAAGCGGCGAGAGCGTCCAATAACAGTGCGCAGATAAAGTCGAAGATGGACGCCCTTTACAAAGCGATGGAACCGATATCCAAGAAAATATACCAGGACGCGGGCTGCGGACCCGATTGCGAGACTCCTAAGAAAGAGGGTAAAGGTAAGAAGGGTGACGGCGATTACGTTGACGCGGACTACAAGATAGTGGACGATGAGTGATGCCTAGAGATTATTACGAAATATTGGGCGTAAGCAAGGACGCAGAGACAGACGAGATCAAGAAGGCCTACAGGAAGTTAGCAAGGGAGAACCATCCCGACGTCTCATCGGAGCCGAAAGAGGTCGCCGAAGAGAAGTTCAAAGAGATATCCGAAGCGTACGAAGTACTTTCCGACGAGGGCAAAAGAAAAACGTACGACCAATACGGGCACGCAGGTGTGAACCAGCAGTTCAGCGGAGGCAGAGGATTCTCATGGGAAGACTTCTCGCACTTCGACGATCTGCGCGATATGTTCGGAGGCCAGGGAGGCAGCATCTTCGATATGTTCTTCGGCGGAAGCTCCAGAAGGCCGAAGAACGCGCCTGCGCAGGGCGAATCGTTGCGTTATGATGTAAGGCTCTCCTTGAAGGAGGTCCTCGAGGGGAGGGAAGAGGACATCCAGGTGCCGAAGACATCATCCTGCCCCGACTGCAGAGGAACGGGAGGAAAGGACGGCAAGGTGGAAAAGTGCGACCAATGCGGCGGCGCCGGTCAGGTACAAGTGGTCCGCAACAGCCCGTTCGGGCGCATCGCATCGGTCTCCGATTGTCCGAAATGCAACGGTTCGGGGAAGACATTCAAAGAACGCTGTGTAAAATGCAGAGGTTCGGGCCGCATATCAAAAACGAGCACCGTGAGCGTCACAATACCGAAAGGCATCGAGGACGGTACAAGATTGCGCATACAGGGCGAAGGCGATGCCGGCTACAACGGCGGACCGGCCGGCGATCTTTACGTTATCATTCAAGTGAAAGATGATAAACGCTTTGAGCGCGAAGGCATAAACCTGTGGGCGGAGATGTTCACAACATATCCGAGACTTGTACTGGGAGGCACCGAAGAAGTGACGACACTTGAGGGCGAGACCGCAAAAGTGACGATACCGCCCGGAACGCAGGTGGACGCCGTCCTTCGCATACCGGGTAAGGGATTGCCGAAGTTCAGGGGCACCGCAAGAGGGGACCTGTTCTTACGTGTGAAAATAAACGTTCCGACCCGGCCGTCGGAAGAGGACAAGGAATTGCTGAGAAAGCTTGACGACAAAGCGGGCAGTTCCAAAAGACCGAAAAGTTTCTTCAAAAAGTAAGCATTCGGTAATACAATAAAAAGGTTTTAAATCGGGGTCAGCCCCGATGTTTATTGCTCGTTGCTCAACTTCCGAAGAACTCTCTGACATTGGGCCTGAAGAAGTACCAAAGCAGCAGTATCGTTATGACCAGGTTCAGCACACCGCTGGGGAGTGACAAAATTCCAAGGATCAGGTTAAGGATCAGGACTATGATCGCCAGGAACCATCCGAGCTTCACGCCCTTCCACAGGAGCATGGCCACAATAAAAGTCAGCAGGCCGACCACTAAAAAGACCGCACCGGTCGCAGCAATAGCTCCGCTGAAGGTAAGCATCCCTTCAATGTCTATATCTTTGAATACGTCTGAGTTCGAAAACGCTACGAGCATCACACCGGCCAGCAACATAAGTAAACCGAATATTGCCAGCAGTATGGAGATTATGGACAGAAACGCAGGTCTTTGTGCCATGATTTTAAATCATGATCCTAATATAAATAGCGATCCGTTTTTTTAATATATGCAAACAAGATCAAAAATGGTATCGGTCATATAGGGTGTCCTGCAAATAAAGACGAGATCCGGCATGCATTTACATGCCGAACAAGTTCATTTTTTGAAATATTTTTTATTTGAACGCTGAGAACAGAGTTTCCAGAACGTTCCTGTACGCCACCCTCACAGAATTAATGTCGTTCGCGCCCAGCGTATACATCGGCCCCTGGCCCGAATAATCGCCGATCTTTGCGGCATCGGAAAGCATACTCCCGGAAAGTCCGAATGACCCTTCGCTGTTTGTTTTCCTAACGAGATCATCAAAGGAAACATATGTTCCGCCGTTATCCCGGATGTCCTTTTCTTTTCCGTTCGACTGGAACGCAAAGATGAGGGACGCTTCCAGCAATCTTTTCATTACCGCCGCGCATGCGTCAAAAGAACCGTTACGGTATGATGAGTTTATCTGAATTATCAGTTTATCGAAGCCGTCACGCTTGCCGCAGAACTTCGCCTCATCGATCACTTCGGAGTTCACAGGTGCAGCGACAGGCTCTTGCGGGACGGTCCACAGATGTCCGTATCTGTTATCAAGCGCTCTGTATCCTTCCGGTGTGAATGCAACGGACCCGTCAAAGCTCTTCAGACGGAACGATGCGTGTTTTTTGACCTCCTTTTCCAATGCTGACCTGTCGGGCCTCGCGAGGCCCGCATCCTCGAACACGTCCAGCATACCCCTGATAGTGAATGAATCGTCTCTGTTCTCTTTCTCCAAATAGTAACACAGCAGTTCAAAATTCTCGATATCTGTTCTTGAGCCAATGTCACACGCCTTTGCGAAGTTCTTCAGCCACAGGCCTCCTTTCACAGGTGCAACGGATGGCACATTAACGGCAGCGCCGCTCCACATATGCCCGTATTTTTTTTCCAGCGCGCGCAGCGGGTCCTTTGCGAATTTTAATGTCCCCTCGATACCGTGCGGCCTGAATGACCTGCAGGCCTTTGTCTCCTTCCTGAGCGAGGACAGTTCCGGCGCAGGAAGTCCCGCTTCATCATACATCTCTATGATGTTCTTGACGGAGAACGACATCGCCCCTTTCTCCTTGTACGAATAGAAACAGAAGAGCTCAAAGTTCTCTATCACGCTCTTGGAGCCCATATCACATGCATCAACAAAATCGATAAGCTGCACCTCATCACCTTCGTGACCGTGATTCGTATGATTAGATAAACCATTTGCGCAGAACATTTGAGAACAATGGCGCCGAGGAGGAGATTTGAACTCCCGAGGCGTTGTCGCCAGCGGTTTTCGAGACCGCCACCTTACCGGACT
This sequence comes from Methanomassiliicoccaceae archaeon, assembly GCA_031260545.1. GTDB lineage: Archaea > Thermoplasmatota > Thermoplasmata > Methanomassiliicoccales > Methanomethylophilaceae > Methanomicula. Next base: position 8,280 of record JAIRJQ010000046.1, read on the forward strand.
AGATTACCTCGGCACTGTCCTGCTTGATTACCTCCGCATATATTTACGCTTCGTTCCTAGATTAGTTTTATTATGTTCGTCAGTATACGGAGAATGCACATTATTCTCTTGTGCACCTGTTTGGGGGAAGGTCATCTGGCAAAGATCAAAAGAGCACTCATCAGCGTGTCCGACAAGAACGGCATCGTTGAATTCGCAAAAGAACTGTCCGCGCTGAACATTGATATGATATCGACCGGGGGCACATACAAACTTCTGAAGGACAACGGTCTGAACGTAAAGGAGGTTTCCGAGATAACGGGATTCCCGGAGATGCTGGACGGCCGTGTGAAAACGCTGCATCCTAAAGTTCATGCGGGAATATTGGCAAGACGCGACCTTCCGGAACATATGTCCGTCATAGAAAAGATGGGCATCGGGACCATTGATATGGTCATAATAAATTTATATCCGTTCAAGGAGACCGTCCTCAAAAAGAATGTATCGTTTGACGATATAGTTGAGAACATCGATATAGGCGGACCGAGCATGATACGCGCCGCTGCGAAGAATTACAGGTCCGTTGCGGTGCTGACGTCACCGGACCAGTACACCGGGGTACTCGAACAGCTGAAGGCGAACGGCGAACTCGATGAAAAGTTACTTTCAAAACTCATGGCCGAAGCGTTCATGATCACGGCGAATTATGACGCCATGATAGCAAAAGTGATGCATCAGAAGTTCTGCGAAGGTTTCCCCAGATCGGTCCTGATGCCGTCAGAGAAGGTAATGGACCTCAGATATGGTGAAAATCCGAATCAAAAGGCGGCATTCTACAAAGATCCCTTCACACCCGGCACGACAGTAGCGAAAGCCGAACAGCTTCACGGAAAAGAATTATCGTTCAATAATATACTCGATCTTGATAAATCGCTGGACATAGCGATGGATTTTGAAAGACCGACGGCGGTGATAATGAAACATACGAATCCATGCGGTCTTGCGTCCGCAGATACGATATACGACGCTTTTGTGACATCGTATGCAGTGGACCCGCTGTCAGCGTTCGGCTGTGTGATCTGTTTGAACAGAGACTGCGACGTGCGCACCGCAGAAGAGATCTCAAAGTATTTCGTTGAAGCAGTGATCGCACCGAACTTTGATAACGGGGCATTGGAGATACTGACAAAAAAGAAGAATATACGATTGCTGAGGACGAACTCCCCCATTGCGCCGCCGCAGAGGTTCCGCGAAAATAAACTGAAAAAGGTACAAGGCGGTCTGCTCATTCAAACGGACGAGGATGTTCAGATAGATCTGAAGGACCTGAAAGTCGTCACAAAGCGCGCACCCACCGAAGAGGAATTGAAAGCGCTCGGGTTTGCATGGAAATTAGCGAAGCATGTAACATCCAACGCTGTCGTTTACGTTAAAGGGGAACGTGCGGTAGGCATAGGGGCAGGCCAGATGTCGCGTGTTGATTCAGCGATGATCGCAAGAGTGAAAGGCGGCGAGGGAACAAAAGGAAGTGTCATGGCGTCAGATGCGTTCTTCCCGTTCCGTGACGGTGTTGACGAAGCGGCGAAAGCAGGCGTCACAGCGATAATACAGCCGGGCGGGTCAATAAGGGACCAGGAAGCGATAGACGCTGCAGACGAGCACGGAATGGCAATGGTGTTCACAGGCTGCCGCGTGTTCCGTCACTGATCATTCATCATCATTCACAGATATTGACGGCAGTCTGCCGAGATAGAGCCCGGTCGCCGGATCAGAAATGATACAGATCTGAATTTTTTTTGCATCGCTTAAGAATTCGCTGATGTCGAAACGGTATTTCTGAGAGGTTTTGCATCTTACTCGGTCTCCCATCACCAGGGGGGCTTGCATATTAAAAGTGTTATTTTTTAAAAATTAATACTCCAAAAATAGTTATTTTTCAAAAAATAATAGGCAAAATTATGTATATGAATCATTCCTTACAAATATTATACGGAACCTTAGTTCCAAGGCGGTAGATCATGCTCAAAAGAAAATTCATGGAGGTTCTCGTGCAATGGAAAAAGGAAAAAGACAAAGAATGTCTTTTAGTGAAGGGTGCGAGACAGGTCGGGAAGACATTTATTATCAGAGAATTCGCGAAACAGAATTATAATAACATCATCGAACTTAATTTTGCGACCGAGCCGAAATTCAAAAAGGTATTCGACGGCAGCCTGAAAATGGATGAGATAATCAAAAAGATCACTGCTCTGGACAGCTCCGCAAGGTTCGAGGAAGGAAAGACACTGCTATTCCTGGATGAGATACAGGATTGCGGGGACGCGAGAACTGCGTTAAAACCCATAGCTGAGGACAACAGATTCGACTGCATCGCATCAGGTTCAATGCTCGGAGTTGCGTACAAGACCACCCGGTCCATTCCAGTCGGCTATGAACGGCAGATTGAAATGTTCTCTTTAGATTTTGAAGAGTTCCTTTGGGCACTGGGCTACGATGATGTCAGGATAGGACACATAAGAGAATATTATGAAAATAAAGAAAAGATACCTTTGGCCATAAACAACGTGTACACTGAGAAGTTAAGAGAATATGCGATCGTAGGAGGTATGCCGTCGGTCGTTGATATCTATGTCAAAACAAAAAATTTCGGCCTGGTACACAAAGAGCAAGAAAAGATCGTTGCAAGCTACATGAGCGACATTTCCAGATATCTCTCCGAACCGGAGAAGCCCAAGACGAAGGCATGCTACAACTCAATACCGGAACAGCTGGCGAAGGAGAACAAAAAATTTCAGTATTCTGTGGTGGAAAAAGGCTCGAGGGCAAGCAAATTCGAGAACAGTTTAGAATGGTTAAGAGATGCAGGGCTCATAAAATTCTGCAATAATGTTAAAACGCCCTTCTTTCCGCTACCTGCATACAAAGACAGCGATTATTTCAAAGTGTACATGACAGACATAGGAATACTGAATTCGTTGTATGGTTTCGATATGAAGGCCCAACTTTATTATAACACGCTGAAAGGTCCGGCGAAGGGAGGCATATATGAGAACATTGTCGCGGACATCCTTATAAAAAAAGAGATTCCGCTGTACTATTACAAACCGGGCGAAAGCCAGCAGGAGATCGAGTTCCTGCTGACCGCGAACGGAGGCATCGTTCCGCTGGAAGTGAAGGCAGGCAACAGAAGAACGCCGTCAATGGACGAGTTCATAGAAAGGTTCGATCCGCCGTATGCGCTGAAGCTTATCACCGGGAATCTGGGCGTGGAAGGAAAGAAGATAACGATGCCGCTGTATATGGCCATGTTCCTGTGATCGCGAAGCGATGGACGCGGCATTCACGGAACGGCAACGGTGTTCTCACGATGCCGTTCCGTCACCGATCCTTATCACCGTCGCCGGGAAGGATGATCGGAAGGCCCTGGGCCTTCCTTTTCATATGACCTCCTGGTCCTCCTCTTTCCTTTCTCGC
>JAIRJQ010000054.1 GCA_031260545.1 Methanomassiliicoccaceae archaeon
ATCGGAGTGCACGCGGTGCGCGGCGGCGATATCGTCGGCGATCATACGGTGATATTCGCCGGCAGCGGAGAGGTCATTGAATTAAAGCACAGGATGGGCTCCAGAGATGCATTGGCCAAAGGATTCATAGAATCCGTAAGATGGATATACGGCAAGAAGGACGGAAAGGTCCACGATCTGAACGGAGTGCTGGGATTATGATCACTGTCCTTAAATTCGGAGGAACAAGCGTGGGATCCGCCGATGCCTTCCTGCGATCGGCAAAAATAATAATAGGAGGAGAAGGAGGGCGTGTGGCCATCGTTTCCGCAATGTCCGGAGTTACGAATCACCTTATACAATTCCTTGAGACGGACAGCTTGCCCGCGGACGATTCGATCGCCCTTCTCATCAAAAAGCATATGGATGTTGCCAATGAGCTTCTTTCCGGAAAGATCTTGAAAAGTTTTACGGCGGAATTCAACAACCGGATAAATGCGCTCAGGGACCTCCTTAATGATAAGAGATCAAGGAGCGACCCGTTCTTTAATGATGATATATCGTCACGCGGAGAACGCTTGTCAACGCTGCTGCTGGCACATGTGATAATGTCCCTCGGTCGCGAATCGGTTGCGATGACCTCGGAAGAAGCGGGGATATATGCAATAGGTAGTCCTGGATTCGGCACCGCAGACCTGGAAAAAACGTCGGCGGGGCTTATGATGAACGTCAAGCCTCTGGTCCTCAGAGGCATAATTCCAATAATCACCGGATTCTACGGACGTAACGATGATGGAAAACCGTTAACGTTCGGACGCGGAGGGTCTGATTATTCCGCGGCCGTGGTCACCAACGGCCTTGATGCCGACTGTCTTGAGATATGGACGGATGTGGACGGTTTCATGTCCGCAGATCCGAGGATCGTTCCTGAGGCGATAATGATAGATGAGATGAATTTCGGAGAGGCCGCGGAACTTGCATATTTTGGTGCTAAGGTATTGCACCCGAGAACGATAGAACCGGTGAGGATGAAACATATCCCGCTGAAAGTAAGGAATTCATTCAAACCTGAGTCGCCTGGAACTCTGATACATAACCTGAGAGCTCCGAAGAATGATATGCTGCGCAGCGTATCAATGAAATCCGACCTTTCAATAATTACGGTAAGTTCATCGGAGATCGCATACAGGCCGAGAATGGTAGCACGGATAATTGATAAGATAGCCGATGCCGGTGTTATTCTCTATGCGATATCCACATCGTTATCGACGGTCGCCTTCCTCATTCATACGCTGGATGTTAAGGAAACGCTAAAACACCTGAATCTTCTGGGCCCGGAGAACATCGTGGAACGCATAGATGTGAAAAGCAACATGGCACTGATCTCCGCCGTCGGGGACAACTTACTGGAAAGGTGCGGCGTATCGGCAGAGATATTCGGCGCAGTTAACGAAGCAGGCGCGAATGTGGAGATGATATCCGAGGGCGCGTCCGATGTCTCGCTGAATTTCATTGTGCCTACGGACAAAGCTGTGGCGGTCGTTCGGTCGCTGCACAAAAAGTTCGTCGGAGGGACGGGATGAGAGAATTCGAGAACAGCGGCGGACATATGATATTCGGCGGGATGCGTGCGGATGAGATAGCAAAAAAGTATGGTACCCCCGTTTATGTGACCGACGAGGACCTCCTCAGAGCTAATTACAGAAGCGTACACAACGCATTCTCGAAATATATGGACACGAGAGTTCATTACGCATGCAAAGCCAACTCATCGTTGGCGATACTGAAGATACTGGAGCAGGAAGGCAGTTACATCGATGCTGTCTCTGTCGGCGAGGTCATCACGTGCATGAAAGCAGGATTTGACGCCTCGCGCATATTATACACGGGAACAAGTGTGAGCACCCATGAACTTAACGAAGTTGCGAAACTCAAAGTTCCGATAAATATTGACTCAGCGTCCGAGTTAGAACGATTGGCGAAGATCGATACGGGCATGGACATCTCTGTCAGAATAACACCGGGCGTCGGTTCCGGACATTGTGATAAGGTGGTCACGGGAGCGGAGGGGTCCAAGTTCGGGATCCCGATGGATGCTGCCGTTGAAACGTACGGAAGGGCGCTCGACCTCGGTTTTAAGCCTAAAGGCATCCATGCGCACATAGGTTCCGGAGGCTACACGGCGGAACCGTTCATGGAGTCGGTTTCAGTATTGATCGAAAAAACAAATGAGATCAAGGACGAACTTGGTCTTGAACTGCAATACATAAACATGGGCGGCGGTTTTAAAGTTCCGTACAAGCCGAATGAGCCGGAAATGGATGTCGAGGAGATCGCATCTGCGGTCACCGACATGATCCTTGACGAAACGTCCGTGAGAACGATCGCGCTGGAACCCGGAAGATATATTGTGTGTGATACCACGATATTACTAACAAGATGCAATGATGTCAAACTGACGGGCATTAAAAATTACATAGGCGTTGATGCGGGCTTCAACACGCTGATACGTCCCGCGTTCTATGGTTCGTATCATCACGTTGCGATCGCCAACAAATTCAACAAGGCGTGCGAAGGCAAGTACGATGTGGTAGGTCCGATATGTGAGTCCGGCGACCATATAGCAAGGGACCGCGCGCTTCCCGCGCCGGAGGAAGGAGATATCATAGCGGTGTACAACGCAGGTGCGTATGCGTTCTCGATGAGCAGCACATACAATTCAAGGCCGAGATGCAGGGAAGTGCTTGTGAACAACGGCAAAACGGAACTGATACGGGATAACGAGACAATGGAGGACCTGCTGAGACACCAAGTAATACCGAAAAGGCTATTATGACGGTGATCTTACAAAATACTGCGTGATCTGTATGGAACTCGAAAGAACACCTTTCTTTGCGAAGCATATCGCTTCCGGTGCGAAGATGGTACCGTTTGCAGGATGGGACATGCCCATTCAATATACGGGTATAATCGAAGAGCATAATGCAGTGAGAAGATCTGCGGGGCTGTTCGACGTTTCGCATATGGGCGACATTATAATACAAGGATCGGGAGCAAAAGAATTTTTACGCAATGTTCTGACGAATAACATCGATCTTGCCGTTGACGGTAAAGGTATCTACTCGCACATCCTGAGAGATGACGGAACAATAATCGACGACACCATCGTATATAATCTGGGTGCGGACGGTTTCCTTCTCGTTCCGAACGCATCGACGAAGGACACGGTCCTTTCATGGCTCAACGGTATGAAAAAGAAGGACGTTGATATCATTGACGTATCCTCGAAAATAGCATGTCTGGCTATACAGGGCCCGAAGGCCGTTGAGATCGCGCAGCGCATCACTTCCGGTGACGTTTCGGGATTGAAAAGATTCAATGTGATGACAGCCTCACTTCACTCGAAGGAGAAGAATGAGTTCCTTCCCTATATCCTGAGGTCCGGAAAGGGGAAAGGCACCGTATGCATGTTCGCCCGTACCGGATACACGGGAGAGGACGGGTTTGAGATCCTTGTCGATACGGCGGCTGCCGGTGTGCTTTGGGATTCCCTCGTCGCAGCGGGAGGAAAGGAATTGTCGCTTGCGGGACTGGGCTGCAGAGATACACTGAGGCTTGAGAAAGGGATGCTCTTATCGGGAACGGACTTTGACGGTTCGCAGACGTCGCTGCAGACCGGTCCGCCGTGGGTCGTCAAATGGGATCACGATTTCATAGGGAAGAAGGCGCTTGAAGCTCAGAAGAACGGCGGATCGTATGATGTTCTCGTTGCCCTTGCGACGGACGGCAAGAACATTCCCCGGCATGGATATGAGATATTCAATGACAGTAAAAAAGTGGGGACGGTCACTTCGGGAACGATGTCCCCGATACTGAAGAAAGGAATAGCG
>JAIRJQ010000073.1 GCA_031260545.1 Methanomassiliicoccaceae archaeon
GAACTTGTGTCAATATCGCCGTATTCTTCTATGTCTGAAAGATATTTCAGTACTGCTTCTCTCTTACTGCCGTTTATTCCCAGCTTTGATAACATTTTCTCGTCGCTTATGGCGCAGCCTGTGGCGTATGCCTGCTCGATCGTCAGAAGCGCAAGGTCGTACGTATCTCCTTTGGCATCATCTTCCGCACGGTCATGTTCCTTTGTCACGGGCGTCTCCGCAGCATCCGGGACCCTCTCGGGAGTTCTCTCCGAGGTTTTCTCCGCAGCTTTAAGCAGCGAGTTGAGCTCGTTCTCTATCTCCTTCGTACGGTCGTCGCGGCTCGATAATGCGCGGTAGATCGGTATCGCTTTTTCAGCGCTGCCTTCTTTCACATAAAGCCTTGCGCGGTTAAGCAACGATAGAAGATCGAACGGGTCCGCGGCAAGCGCCGAGTCCAGGCTTTTTCTTGCCTGTTCCGTATCGTTATCCTCAAGCTGCATTGTTCCCATGCGTTCCCATGCTCTGACGTTCGAAGGGTCCTTTGCTGCCGATGCGGCATAACTTTTCTTCGCAGCCTCACGGTTACCGAGCGATTCCAGCACGCATCCCCTTCTGTACTGCGCGGCACCGTCGTCCGTTCCGTTACGTATCGCTGCGTCGTATGACGTAAGCGCTTTATCAAGGTCGCCGCGCTGTTCGTATATCTCGCCGATGCGCATATGCAGACATCCGTTCTCAGCAACGTCATCCAACGCATCCGTCAGCGATGCAAGGGCGCCTTCGGTATCCTTCTTTGATAAAAATATCCGTGATCTCGTGATATGGTACTTCGGCACCTCCGGCGACAGCTCGATCGCTCTGGAGATCATGTTCAGCGCCTCCTTGTATTCTCCGGAATCGCAGAGTGCGTTCGCCAGTTCGTCCAATGTATCAGAATTATCAGGGTCCTCGAGCACCGCTTCATGGTATAATGCAACAGCACTTGATCCGTCGCCCATCATCGCTTTCAGTTTACCCCGTAAAATTATGACCTCTGCATCTTTCGGATCCTTAGTTTGTATATCGTCGTAGACATGCATCGCTTCCTTCAGCTCATCGTTCCTTATGAGCGCGTCCGCAAGATCTAATTCTATATCACGATTATCGGGTTCCAGTTTAAGTATCGCGCGGCACGCATCGATCTCTACTTCCGTATTGCCGTTCAGTTTTGCGGAGTTCTTCTTCATTATCAGAACTCCGAAATCTCCGAGACCGGCCTAAACGTCGCTCAGTACCTTCAGGGCATCATCGTGCCTTCCCATCTTCTGATACGTTTCTGCAAGGTCGGTGAGCGCCCCGATGTTCTTTCTGTCCACTTTTAATATTGTCCGGCATACATCTATAACTTTTTCGTACGATCCGTCCCTCTTGTGTATGTTCTTCTTGATGTTCAGTATCCCGAGGTTCCGGCTGTCCACCCTCAGCGCGCAATCCAAAAAGAACATTGCCTCATCGGTCATGCCCGCATAGGCCAATATCTTTGATTTGCGGACCAATGCGAACACATTGTCCGGCGAACCGGATATCACACGGTTCAGCGAAAGCACCGATCCTTTCAGATCTCCGCGTTTCTCCTGCACTATCGCTTTGGATAACCAGAACTCCGTATTGTCAAGATCGATTATCACCGCACGGTCATACGATGATTCCGATTCCCTGAGCATACCGCCCATCTCCTCCGCCAATCCCTTGGAATGCCAGAGCCTGGCATCATGCGGCCTCGTCTCCAATGCCTTTGTGTAAGAACGCGAAGCCTCCGCGAACCTTGCCGACTGGTATTCCGAATTGCCGCGAAGGCACCAGATGTCCGCACTCTTCTCATCATCGCTGATAAATTCTTCAGCAATATCGGCCGCATCGTCGGAACGGCCCCCTTCTATCAATGTTGAGATAACGGAGATAAGCATCTTCGTATCATTTTTGACGCGGAGCGCGTTCTTATATTCCTCAACGGCCTCTTGTCTCTTGCCGGTCATATCAAGCGCGTACGCCGTGTCCTTAAGCGCATCCGCATTGTAAGGATCGTATATCAGCGTCCGTCTGCATATCTCCAGCGCTTTATCATATTCTTTGTTCTGTATGCGGGCCTTTCTCATCACCGCAAGAGAACCAATGTGGTCGGCGTTGCATTTAAGCGCACGTTCCCCGTCCTTTAATGCATCTTTTGTCCTTCCGTATCTCAGATGGATCTCGGCACGCACACAATATCCGTCCGCGGTCTTCGGCGATATCTTTACCGCTCTGTCGGCGGAACGCATCGCGGATGCCTCTCTTCCGAGCATCATCTCATTCCCTGCGTTCATCAGGTGCAGATGCGGGTCGTCCGGGAACATCGGTAAGAGCATGTGCAGGATCTTGGATGCCCGGTCGTTCAGCCCGATCTGCGACATAAGACCGCAGACCAGTATGTGTCCGTCCTTATCTCCGTGTTCAGAGCTCATGAATTTATCCGCATAAGATGAAAATTCCTTCTCGCTGTTCTCCGATGCCAACGCCTTGAGCGTGCATTCCATTATGCTTCTGTTCCTTCTGCTGTCCTTGTCCAGTGTTTCCAGGAGATTCAGCGAATCGCTTCGTTTTCCCAGTGCCGTCAGTATGTTCGCCTTTTCAACAATGATGCTGTCGATGAGGTATTGCGACAGTATGCGGTCGTATAATTCCAATGATCTTGAATATTCGCCGATATCGCCGGTCATCCTGGCCGCCGCCAGCAGGAAGTCAAGATGTCCCGATGAATAAGCGGAGGACGATTCCAGTTTTTTTCTCGCCGCACCTTTATCGCCGTTGTACCATTTGTCATAGATATCCTGAAGTTCCGTCAGTTCTTTGTCGGCGGTGCGCACATCCCTCGGTCTTTCGCCGGACATTATCAGATGTATGTTCCTCAGAACATCCCATCCTTTGTCCGCCTCCAGGGATATCAATGCGTCATACGTGCGCATGAACGACGGGTCTATCGCGTTGGAACGTATCAGATGTTCAACTGCAGCATTATTGTCCTTGGAACGGGACGCCAGCATCCCCTCAAGATATTCACGGAAGGCGGTGTCCGGGACATCGGTCATTTTTTTCATCAAAGACCGTGAGATATCAATATTTCCGTCTCTGATCACAATATCGGCGGCCTCCATTATCGGATACATATCTCCGGGCCTGCACATATCGAGAACTTTTATCGCCGCCGATCCGAGGTCGCTGATCTCCTCATACGCAGCGCTTCTCAGTATTTTGACAAGAACGGCGGAATGCATCTGTTTTGATGTTGCTAACGCATCATCGATCACCGCGAGTATCGATAACTTGCCTTGTTTCTTTTTCTTCCTATCCTCGGGGCCGGGGCTGCCCGTCTTATTCCATATCCTGATGTCATCGGGATCCGTAAGGACAGGCTCAGAACGTTGCATACGCTGTCCAACTGCTTGTGGGGATTAATATTTTATTGGTATAATATCGATGAAGACACCAAAAATAAAAGATTAAGTTACGATACGTATGCATGGACGACGCGATGATGGGTGTAGGGATGCTGATATTTCCGCAGATGTTCAAACAGCTTGCGGATCAGGATAAAAAGGACGACGGTAAAGAAAAAAAGATAATGGCCATATGTCCTCACTGCGGCGCAGTGAATGAATATCCGTTCAAATTCTGCAAAGAATGCGGGAAACGCCCCGAGGTCCCGAGAGATACAGGCGCAGCAGGAACGTTCAAAGTATGCCCGTACTGCGGCAAAGAACTGGATCTTCCGAGGCCTCCGAGGTTCTGCCCTTACTGCGCCGAACGGTTCTGATATCCGTTACGTAACGTTACAGGAATGTAACACGGTGACACGTGAACACAACGAACATTATCGTTATATACGAGTTGAAGGTTACGAAATCCTGCGCTAGGCAGTGCAGACGTAATCTAGCCTGGTCAGGATCGTAGCCTTCCAAGCTACTAGGCCGGGTTCAAATCCCGGCGTCTGCACCAATTTTCTCATCCATCACGGAAAAGATCGATCTCAATTTTTTATGTGAAAGGCCTCTGTTACTGCGGCATTTTATGCATTCTGCATCAATATCTGTTGTTATTTGTTCACATGAGCACAGTAACGAAAATGTACGATTTTAACGGCGATTACAAAAACCATTAACGGCGAAGATTTTTTTAGTTAGCTCATAATTATAAGATATCAGATATGATTCGCAGAAAACACCCTTTTCAAGTATGTTTTTGCAAGGATGTTTTTAAATAGTACCCATATGCCTGACCTATTTTAAGACGCTGAAATAGCAGCGATGAAATTCTGCTGGTAAGCGAATATCTTAAATATAGTAGTCAAAATTAATCATCCATATTTTCTGCTCTTTTCGGCTAAAAATGTAAAAAATATAGCATTTTCACTGTTAAACTTCCTTTTACTACCACATATTATATATCTACCGAATTTCATATACTATATCATGAACCACGACTGCACAGTCTATAAGACCATGGATTACTTAGCAAAGAGATGGACTTTCCTTATACTTTTAGAGCTTTACAAAGGCCAGGGGCAGATGAGGAGGTTCTCCGAACTTAAGAACACACTTATGGAAGTTACCCCGAAGATACTTTCCCAGAGACTCAAGGAACTTGAGGCTGAGGGACTCATACAAAGGATAGTAGATGCATCCACTATACCATTGAAAAGTGAATACAAGCTTACCGAGGGAGGTGTCGAACTGATCATGGCCATCAAGACCGTAAAAGAATGGGCGCTCAGATGGCAGATCGACAACGAAGAATGCGGACAGCACGACTGCAGCGCATGCCCGTACTAAACCTTTTTAATTTTAAAACCCATTAATTTTTCCATAATCTTTTTTTCATGATCATTCATACTGCACAGCATGGAAAAAAGTGCGCTCACGGAACATATAAAAAAAACGGCACGTTCGCTCGGTATCGTTGACATCGGTGCCGCAGATGCGGAACTATGGAGTACCGACCCTATCGTCGGGAAGATAATACCTGAATGCGAAAGGCCGTCCTCATTGATGAAGGGAGCGCGTTCCGTCATCGTTATCGGGATACCGGCGGACAGGGCGATACTGGCGACCGCCCCTTCGTCCTATTATTCCGAGCATTACAAAACAATTAACACAATGCTTGACCAAGCGGCCCAAAGGATCGCCATGGAACTGCACATATGCGGACATCCGGCGATATTCGTGTCAAGGGACGGATACCAGGGCATCGAAGGTCTGCGAAGGGACCCGTCATCATTCTTCTCGCACAGGCATTCCGCGTACCTTGCCGGCATGGGGGCCTTCGGCGTCAGCGGGATGCTCCTTACGGAAAATAACGGACCGAGGATGAGGTACACGTCAATAATAACAACGGCAGAGCTCGATCACGGAGCGCCGCCGAAGGAACAGCTTTGCACAAGATGTATGAGATGCACGAAGGAATGTCCGGAAGGTGCGGTAACATCGGGAACGTATCCGGATGAGATAACGGATAAGAAAAGATGTGTTGAATATTCCGCAGTGCTGAGAGCGAAAGGATGCTCACCGTGCGGCCGGTGCCTGTTCGTATGCCCCGTCGGAAAGGACATCGATGATAACTTGCCTTCCGATGACGCGATCGCTAACATCCGAAGATATACGAAATGATGAAGAATAAGAAAGAGGAGAGGTTTGAAAAATCGTTGGGATGAATAGGATGGTCCTCTCCTCTGAAGCGAAGCCATGCAGGGATGTTTGCATCTTCGAGTCTTCATATCTTCATCGTATGCAGAGTATATAACTTAAAGCAGGAGGGGTGGCCGAAAGTACTCCTCCGTTTTTTCAAAATATATAAGAGCCAGTTATATCAAACAACTGCCGTTATGGGCCGAAAGTGCATTTCGCCGCGGACGAAGAAAAGTTATAATTCATACACGTGTTTACGATGGCAATGAGATCATTCTTCACACCTTCGTCGATAGCCGTCATAGGCGCATCAACCGATCAGAGGAAGGTGGGATGGATGATCCTTAACAATATTATCGGATCAGGTTTTTCCGGAAAAATATATCCGGTAAATCCGAAAGGCGGGATGATCTGCGGGATCAAAGCAGAAACATCGGTTGACGTATTGGAGGATGTTCCCGAACTTGCGGTAATGGCCCTGAAAGCGGACCTTGTCACGGACGAGATGGAAAAACTGGGAAAAAAAGGTGTTAAGGCTGTGATAGTGATATCCGCAGGGTTCAAAGAAGAGAGTCCGGAAGGCTGCGAACTGGAGAACAAACTGAAAGAGATATCAAATAAATATAAGATCAGGGTGGTCGGCCCCAACTGTTTCGGACTGATAAACACACATTGGAATCTGAACACAACATTCTCATCATTGTTCCCTCCCTCCGGAGGCATATCATTATGCTCACAGTCCGGAGCGGTAGGAGCAACGATGCTGGACTGGTCGATACATACGAACAGCGGAGTTTCTAAGTTCGTATCATTAGGTAATAAAATGGATATCAACGAGGCGGACGCAATAGAATATTTCGCAAAGGATGATGACACATCCGTCATAGGGGTGTACTCAGAAGGGATATCCGACGGAGAGAGATTCATCGAGGCCGTATCCAAACTGAAAAAACCGATAGTGATGTTAAAAGCGGGAAGGTCCGCCGCAGGCTCACGCGCAGCGTCATCGCACACCGGTGCGCTGGCAGGCTCCGATTCCATTTACGATGCGGTGTTCGACCGTCTCAATGTGATCCGTGTAAAGGACATGGACAGCATGTTCGACGCACTTTCCGTGATAGCATCGTCAAAGCCGATGCTCAAAGAAGGTGTTGCGGTGATATCGAACGCCGGCGGCCTCGGCGTCATGGCGGCGGACGCATGTTCGGATAATTACGGTATCTCACTGGCATCCCTTTCTCCGGACACAGAGAACAGGATAAGGAAAGAGATACCGTCGGTCGCAAGTACGCATAATCCCGTGGATGTGCGCGGCGACGCCACGAACGATATGATAATAGATTCGTTAAAGATCATAGCGGACGATGAGAGCATCGGAGGGTCGACGGTCCTCGCATCCCCGCTGGATGCGATAGACCTGTGTTCGATCGCATCCGCAATATCTGAGATGAAAGAACGTCTGAGCATACCGATAACTGTATCATTCCCGGGAGGAACGAATTGCGAGAAGGCGGTATCCGTATTGCGCAGGAACGGCGTCCCCTCATATCCGTCGCCGGACAGGGCCATACGTGCGCTATCGTATCTAAGAATGGCACGGACCGGGCGCAAGCCGTTTGAAAATGTGATGCTGCCGAGAGAATCCGGAAGGGCGAGGGTGCTGGAACTGCTGAACATCGCAAAGAACGAGTTCAGATCTTCCTTGTCAGAGGAAGAAGGGAAATCAATACTCTCCGCATACGGCATCCCTGTTCCCGGAGAGGTCCTGGTAACGAGGGCCTACGATGCGGTGCAGGCGGCGGAGAAGATAGGTTATCCGGTGGTAATGAAGATAATGTCCCCCGATATAGCCCACAAGACAGATATCGGGGGCGTCATGCTGAACATAAGAACTCCGGAGGCCGTGCGCGAATCGTTCGAAACACTGATACATAGATGCGCGTCCGCGGTGCCGGACGCGAAGATAGACGGTGTCTCCGTACAGAAGATGGCGTCCGGCCAGGAAGTTATATTGTCGATGATCCGGGACGACCAGTTCGGACCGGTGCTTGCGTTCGGGCTGGGAGGGATATACGTGGAAATAATAGGAGAGATATCAAGATCGCTGATACCCATGTCCGACGATGAAATGGACAGGATGATAATGTCAACGAAAGCGTACCGTATGTTATCAGGTGCCAGAGGCAAACCTCCGGCAGATATCGATTCACTTAAAGATATAATGAGAAGGATGATGAAAATAGCTCTGGAGAACCCAGAGATATATGAACTCGAAATCAATCCTGTTATGGTAGGAAAGAAGAATGAAGGCAGTTGGGCGGTGGACGCCCTGACGACTATAAGGTGAATAGAGATGAATAGTGTGTATCTGGCATCCATGGCCTCGAAATCCGGTAAATCGGTGTTATCATTGGGGCTCGTGACCAACTACCCCGGAAAAGTGGGATATTATAAACCGTTCAGAGAGAGCACGATCCAGGTGAACGGGGAGACAATGGATCAGGACGCTTCGCTTATGGCGGAAGCTTTCGGTCTGAATGAAGGCAAAGAAATGTCGCCGTTCGTTTATGACATATACGAGCCGGTAAAGATGGACGACATCATCGCAGGTTACAAGAAATTATGCAAGGGAAAGGAGTTCATGGTAATAGAAGGGAGCAGGGCCCCATCGAACGGATATGCGCACAACCTGTCGCATATGGACATCGCGAAAGCATTGGACGCGCCGATGCTGCTGGTATCTCCGGCCACACCCAAAGCGGTGGATACGATCTTTCTGTTCATAGAACAATGCAAGAACCGCAATATAGATCTGTTGGGCGTAGTGATAAACGGTTCCACCGACTGTCCGGAACGCAAGTTCCTCGAGGACCGCGGCGTGAAAGTTCTGGGAGAGGTACCGATGCTTCCCGAACTGAAGACGTTCAGGGTCTCCGAGATACGGGGGTTAATGAACATGAAGGTCATCGCCGGCGAAGGCGGGATGGACAATATTGTCGAGACCATGCTGGTCGGAGCGATGAGCATACAGTCCGCGATAGGTTATATGCGCAGATCGAAGCGCAAAGTGCTGATCACAGGCGGCGACAGAACGGAGA
>JAIRJQ010000104.1 GCA_031260545.1 Methanomassiliicoccaceae archaeon
AAATACATTCATTTTTCAACGGGAGAACCGGACTACTACATCAACATAATGTCTCAAATAAGAGACAAAGAAAGAACGATAGTCTTCGACCCTGCACAGGAGATACACAGGATATGGAAAAAAGAGAAGTTCATGACCGCGTTAGAATTATCGGACATACTGTTCTGCAACAAGTTCGAGTCGATGTCCGCATTGAAGTATGCGTCCGTCAGATCTTTTTCAGACATTGTCGAAAAAATGATAGTATGCACGGAAGGAGCGGAAGGCAGTGAGTTTTACAATAATGGTAAAAGGATGAAGATACCGGTGATCAATGCAAAACGCACTGCAGACAATACCGGAGCAGGGGACGCATACAGAGCAGGTTTTTATGCCGGCAAGTACAACAAATATTCAGATGTCGACTCGTTAATAATAGGGGCGGCGACGGCATCGTTCGCAGTTGAAGAAGTAGGCGCACTATCCAACATCCCGTCCTTGGATGATGTTATGGTGCGTGCAGACAAATATCTGGGGAAATTCTGATGATCATCGCTCTTACCGGAACGCCCGGTACAGGAAAGACGGCCATTGCGTCATGTCTGAGAGAAAAAGGCGAGCATGTGATCGATCTCAACCGATACATCGATGAGAACGGGCTCAAGGAACGTTTCGATAAAAAAAGGGACACATACAACGTTGATCCTGATCGTTTGAACAGATCGCTGAAAGACTCGGTACCGAAGGATACGAATATATTTCTCGACGGCCACCTTTCTCATTTTCTCGATTGTGATATTATAATCGTGGTAAGGTGTAATCCCTCTGTGCTTCACGAAAGGTTAAGGAAGCGGAATTATGCATCATCAAAGATAATTGAGAATGTTCAGGCGGAGGCGCTTGACGTGATACTTTGCGAATCCGCTGAAACGAATGCGCATGTTTTTGAGATAGACAACACTTCATGTACAGCAGAGCAGGCAACCTTAATGGTGACGGACATCATTAACGGTAATTCGGAAAAATATAAACCCGGAAGCGTGAATTGGATCGAGGAGGCAGAAAAATGGTGTTAGACGGACACAGATCAAAAGCGGACTTCGCGATCACGCCCGTTGCAAAAAAATTGATCAACGTGAATCCGAACACAATATCGTGGATCGGTCTCATACTGGCGTTCATCTCCGGTCTTTTGTTCTACCTGTCCGGAGAGAAGAACGAATGGCAATGGATGCTCCTTGCCGGTGCGATCGTTGTACTCGTCTCAGGATATTTTGACGCCCTCGACGGAAAAGTGGCGAAGCTTGCGGGCAAGGCGTCAAAGAAAGGAGACTATCTGGATCACGTGTTCGATCGGTACGCGGACATGTTCATGATCGGAGGCGTTGCCATCAGTACATGGTGCAACCCGTATATCGGGATGTTCGCATTGGTCGGCGTTCTGCTGACGTCGTACATGGGGACGCAGGCGCAGGCCGTCGGCGCTCCGAGGCTTTACGCGGGACTTCTGGGAAGGGCGGACCGTGTCGTTCTAAGCACGTTATTTCCGATAATACTCTTCATATCATTATGTCTCGGGAACACCGGATATATCAACTTCTTCGATCACGTCGAACTTTCATGGCTTGAGATAATGATGCTGTGGTTCGCTGTTATCGGTAATCTGACGGCAATACAGAGAGCGATAGTAACGTGGAGAAACATGTCCAAAATGGAAAAGGAATGATCATTCCTTCTCTTTCTCTTCTTTCGGTCCGTCCCTGCCGTACGGCCGCGTCTTTATACGATAGTAAGTCAGAGGGTGCGCAAATCTTCCGCTGTTGCAAAGGTCGTCCGGTTCGTAGCAGATCCCGTAACTTTTCATCGTAGAACATTCCGGCGGCGTGTATTCTGTGCCGCTCCCCTCGCCGGTTATGTGCTTAACTTGGTATATCGTCTTCGATTCATCAAAGTCCGGCGATTTTGCGAACATGGCCATTATCTGTTCCGAGTCCATTCCCAATGTATGTAAGAAAGAGACCAACGCGAACCTTCCGCTGTGCGGTAAGTTCAATCCGTTCTGTGTTCCGATGAGCAGTGTGCGCATACATGGCGGGAAGCTCTCCACCGCAACGTCGCCGCCGACCGGATCACCAAACTTCGTCTTCATCTCGATAAGCGCGGCTTCAACGAATTTGATATCATTCGCCATCTCTTCCTTTATGTCCTTGGGCACATCCAACGGTAATTCCGATTCGATCTTATCCTGCAGCGAGTTCTGTAACGCACGGCAGAACTTATCGTTCGATAGGAAAACATTACCGTTAAAGAGCTCAGAATTGACGAGCTTCCATTCGACGCTCTTTATCCTTGATGAAAGTCTCAGATAATCGGTGAAGTGCATCATCAGCATATCATCTTTTGAAACTGCATCAACTTTCAGTTCCTTTGCGATGGAAATGACAGTGCTGGCACGTTCTTCTTCGAGAAGTCCGCTCATTCTTACGGACTCCGCAAGCGCGTACCGTTTTGTAAGGAATCGGTCGTTCACGCAGGACACAAGCATTCTCGCATACGGATATGAAAGAACTTCCATGAGCCGGTCATATGCGAAATTCGCCAAAGGAACATAGGATACTTCCGATCTGCGTATCGACTCGAGTACGCGGCCCCTCCCTCTTTTTCTGGCAGGTGCGTACGAAGGAGAAAATACCAATGAGAACACATCGGCGGATTGCGATTCCGCGAATGCCGCGGACTCTTCCAAGAACGGATATTTCGCAGCACGCAGAGTGTCCATGCTGACTTTATGGGTTTGCGGTATTATAATTCATTCGAACGTCACCATATGGATCAAACGTTCCGCCACGGACGCATCATCAACTGCCGCAGTGAATTCTTCCGCGTTCCTGAACGGTCTCGATAACACTATCTTTGCCGCCCTTTTCTTGCCGATCCCGGGAAGCGATGATATTGCGGACATACTTGCTCTGTTTATCGGGAACGGAAATTCAATTCCTGTTATTGACCTGAACCCATGTTCCGTTACGACAACATCACAAAATCTGTTCAGTTCCGTTCTGTAAGGGATGCCGATAAGTATAGGATAAGTGCCGATCTGCCTTCCGAATGTGATGCCGTTGTCGTCTATCTCTAAATAGACATTCTTCATGATCGTACCAACCGGTACGATCCTTCTCAGCATCGGAGCATCGATATTTTCACGTACCTCTTGCTTATATTTTTTGAATTTGTTGTGATCTACTTTAGTTTCAAATTCTCTTCTCACCGGGAGGACCTGACGGATGTTTATCCTTCTTACCATAAGATCCTCGGCAAGCAGTCTTTTCAGAAGTTCAACGTTCGCCGCATTTGTTTTCACGGTTTCCCCGTCCAGTCCGGATATAAGATTAAGTCCCGGAAGCAGCTTGGGCATTCCGTTCTCTCCGCGTTCAGATCCTATCTCATTTATCATACGCACCGCGGTGATCACCTGTTCCGGCGTTGAATTCAGGTTGTTAGCCCTTATCACATTAATGTCAGCACTTTCCATGCCTAACGCAAGGACATTCCCGGGGGTGCAGCACTCGGCCAGCGTCTCTAATATCGATCCGGATTCGTTCCGATGTTCCGCGATCACCGCAGGATTCGCATTATCCACATGTAAGACATCAAATTTCATTTCGCGAAGCGATATGAATAATTCGTTCACTATGTCTGGCTTAGGTTTAGGTATACCTAAATAATCATTGGAACCGTATGATATTATACATGTCTGGCCACCTATCCTTATGTTCCTCACTCCGAGCTCCTTCAACCGGGAGACCTCTTCCAATACGTCGTCCGGAGAACGCATCAACGGTTCTCCTTTCAGCGGTTCGATGCAGTACGAGCACCCTCCGCTCATGAATCTGTGGCAACCTCTGTATGTTTCTACTTCAGCGATAAGAGGCTGCGGGTGATCATGGTGCATTTTGACGATATCGGCGCCAAGGACCATCCATCTGTTCCATTCATCCAGTGTTCTCAGGCGTTCTCCGACCTCTTTGCCTGTTATACCATCATACAGGGATGCGGCAAGGTCCGTCCTTATCTGAAAGTTAAATCCTTCCGCGGCGTCCGAGGATGATGACGATCCGCCGATCAGTCTCCATCCGCTGAGTTTTGGCAGTATTGCGGATATCTCGTTGACAGACATCGGCATGGACCTGAGATAACGTCCGGGAACGGTGTTCCCGGAAAGTACGACGCTCACATCCGCCTTTGGTATTTTGTGGCCGTTACGTATCTTATCTATGGTGACATAATCAACGACCGCCCCGGCATCAATGGCGGCCCCGGCCACGGAACGGACCATCGGTGATATATACGGCGGAACGCCGAGCGCCGCAGGGTCATCGATATACCCATCGATAAGAAGCACTTTTATGTCTGTCATTGTCACCAATACTCGGTATTTCGAATAAAGTATAAATATAAATATTAATATCTTGCGTTTTACAGTGCGAATTCGAAAATAAATTACGAATTTCGTAATTTGGAGGCAGAAAACATGACAAATGACAACCTGACGGTAGAAGAGCGTCTTGCAAAGGCAAAGCAGCCCGGAATAGATGCAATGATACTGCACAAATATTACGGAGGTAAGATAGAGACTGTACCGAAGGCCGCTGTGCGCAACTTCAGTGACTTCGCCATATGGTATTCCCCAGGTGTCGCGGAACCATGCAAAGCGATCAATAAGAATGTTGATGACGCATATGCGCACACATGCAAGTGGAACATGGTCGCCGTCGTTTCAGACGGAACGCGCGTGCTCGGCATGGGTGACATCGGGCCGGAGGCGGCGATGCCCGTTATGGAAGGAAAATCCATGCTGTTCAAATATCTGGGCGGTGTGGATTCCGTGCCTATTTGCCTTGACACGAAAGATCCTGAAAAAATAATCGAAACGGTAAAGCTTATCGCACCCTCATTCGGCGGTATCAATCTTGAAGATATATCGATGCCCAAGTGTTTTGACATCCTTGACAGATTAAGAAAAGAATGCAAGATCCCGGTATGGCACGACGACCAGCAGGGTACGGCGACGGTAGAGGTCGCAGGCGCCATAAATGCGTTGAAGATAGTAGGCAAGAAGATCAACGAGGCAAATCTGTGTCTCGTGGGTGCAGGCGCGGCGAACATTGCGATCGCAAGGTTACTTCTCGGCACAGGATTCAACCCGAAGAACCTGTGCATGGTGGACTCAAAGGGAATACTCAACCTTGAGAGAGAGGAGATAAAGAACACGTTCAAACAGAAATGGGAGATATGTCAGAAAACGGACGGTGCCGG
>JAIRJQ010000116.1 GCA_031260545.1 Methanomassiliicoccaceae archaeon
AAACTTGCCATATGGGCGACGAACGTTCCCCATTGGGTATCCGTTATGTTCGCCGTAGCGAAGATAGGCGGTATTTTACTCACAATAAATACAAATTACAAATCATCCGAGATCGATTACATCTTACGTCAATCTGAGACGGAATACCTGATGATGATCAACGGCCATCGTGATACCGATTATGTCAACACGATATATGATCTGATCCCGGAACTGAAGATACAGGCGAGGGACAACTTCCACACAAACAAATATCCCAACCTGAAGAAAGTGATATTCTTAGGTACGGAGAAGCACAGCGGAATGTATTCCATGCCGGAAATAATGTCTCTTTCTTCCCAGACATCCGATAAAGAGTTCGAAGATAGGAAAAAGACCCTCTCCTGTCATGACGTTGTCAATATGCAGTATACGTCCGGGACGACCGGTTTCCCCAAAGGGGTTATGTTGACGCATATCAACATCGCCACCTGCGGTTTCTGGACCGGCGAGAATATGAACTATTCTGAAAAGGACAGGTTGTGCATCCCGGTCCCGTTATTCCACTGCTTCGGTTGTGTGCTTGCAGTTATGTCAGCGATCAACCACGGATCTACGATGGTCATTCTTGAACAATATGATCCGGTGGTCGTTATGACATCCATCGAACAAGAAAAATGTACCGCCGTATACGGCGTACCGACGATGTTCATTGCCGTCCTTGATCATAAACTGTTCAGCAAGTTCGATTTCAGTACAATGAGGACGGGAATAATGGCTGGTTCTCCGTGTCCGATAAAAACGATGAACGATGTTGTAGAAAAAATGAATGCTTCAGAATTGACCATAGTGTACGGATTGACGGAATCGTCACCCGGTATGACGCAAACAAGATATGATGAGCCGAGTCTGGATAAAAAATGTTCAACCGTCGGACCTGCGTATCCGGGTATCGAAGTAGAGATCATTGACCCCGAAACAGGAAAGATATGCCCTCCGGGCGTTCCGGGAGAGTTCTGCTGCCGCGGATATAATGTTATGAAAGGGTATTACAACATGCCTGTGGAGACCGCGAAAGCGATCGACGAGAAAGGATGGCTACACTCCGGGGATATCGGAATAAAGGATGAGGACGGATACTTCGCAGTTACGGGAAGAATAAAGGACATGATCATCCGCGGTGGAGAGAACATATACCCCAAGGAAGTTGAAGATTTCCTTTACAACATGCCCGGTATACGCGACGTTCAGCTTGTCGGAGTTCCGAGTAAAAAATATGGGGAACAGCCGGGCGTGTTCGTGATCCTCAAGGAGAACGCAATGATGACTGCCGAGGACATCCAGGACTTCTGCAGAGGAAAGATCGCGTGGTACAAGATACCGAAATATGTCGAGTTCGTAAAAGAATATCCCATGACCGCAAGCGGTAAGATAATGAAGATCAAATTAAGAGAAAAGGCCGCAGAGTTGTGGCCGGATGCGTGATAATATGAAAGCAGTGGCATTTAACGGAAGTCCGAAGGTTGACGGAAACACGGCGCACATGCTGAAGCTTGTGCTGTCGGACCTGAAAAAGGAAGGCATAGAGACAGAATGTGTGCAGGTCGGAGGGGAACTCCTTCACGGATGCAAAGCGTGCGGCGCATGCAGGCAGAACAAGAATATGAAATGCGTCATCGCAAACGACAAGATCAACGAATGGGTGCAGAAGATGGCCGAGGCCGATGCGATACTTATCGGATCGCCGACCTACTTCGCCGACCTCACACCGGAAACGAAAGCACTGATCGACAGATGCGGTTACGTGAGCAGATCTAACGGCAACTTCCTGAAAAGGAAGGTCGGAGCGGCCGTCGTCGCGGCGAGACGCGCCGGTGCCGTATGTGTATTCGACAGCATCAATCACTTCTTCCTGATATCGGAAATGGTAGTGCCTGGCTCATCGTACTGGAACCTTACATTATCGTTGATGCCCGGTGATTTTGAGAAGGACGCGGAAGGCAATGCAACGATGCATGCGCTCGCGGATAACATGGCATGGCTGATGAAAAAACTAAAGTGATGAGAATGGCGGCGCCTAAAAAGAAGATATTGTTCGTGGTCATGGATGGTCTCGGTGACAGAGGATGCAAAGCACTCGGAGGCAAAACTCCGCTGGAGCACACCAGCACACCGAATCTCGATTGGTTCGCCGCCAACGGAAGCTCAGGGATAATGGATATAATCGCTCCGGGCGTCGGCCCGGGAAGCGATACGGCGCATCTTTCACTGCTTGGTTACGATCCTCACAAAGTGTACACCGGACGCGGCCCGTTCGAGGCCGCGGGCATCGGTCTCATAGGAAAAAGGGGTGACGTGGCGTTCAGGTGCAACTTCTCAACCGTTAACGATAAATTCGATGTCGTAGACAGACGCGCAGGACGCGTCAAATCCCCGGAAACAACGGAACTCATCAAAGCACTCAGCGGAATTGTCATAGACGGCATCGAAGTATTAGTGAAAGAGGGTACCGAACACAGAGCTGCGCTGCTGCTCAGAGGGAAAGGATTGGACCCCGATGTTACCGACACGGATCCGCATGATGTTGCCAAGGTGCTTACATCAAAGGGCAGGACGAAAGGGGCTGAATTAACGGCATCAGTGGTCAACAAATTCGTTCGTTTATCGTATGAGAAGATGAAAGATCATCCCGTGAACGTTGAAAGAAGAAAGAAAGGGCTGCCGGAAGCGAACATATTGTTAACGAGAGGTGCCGGATCGTTCCCCGACATTTTACCATTCACTGAAAAGAACAAGATGTCGGCGGCATGCGTTGCCGGCGTAGGGATGATAAAGGGGATCTGCGGGATATGCGGACTGGATGTCATCGATGTGCCGAATGAATGCACAGGCGGTCTTGATACGAACATGATAAAAAAAGCGGACACCGCGCTGAACGCCCTGAAAAAGTATGACTTTGTTCTTATGAATGTCAAAGCCCCCGATCTGTCGGGACACGACGGCAAGGCAGAGGAAAAATGCTCTACAATAAAAAAACTGGATGAGATGGCCGGCCATCTGAGAAAGAATTTGACGAATGACGTGGTCATCGCTTTCACCGCCGACCACTGTACGCCTTGCGAGATCGGCGATCACACCGGAGATCCCGTCCCTCTTACCGTGTATACAGAATCGATAGTCTCCGACGCCGCCGTAAAATTCAGCGAGTCGGGATGCGCTGTCGGACGCATCGGAAGGATCAGAGGGCATGATCTCCTGCAGATATGCCTGGACCTTGCGAACCGTTCCGAAAAGTTCGGCGCCTGATCAGTATAACGATAACGAAGCACGCATCGTCTTTCCGTCGATGATCTTAATTTCGGATGAATAATGCGACGACAGTGCGTTCCCTTCCCCGCCGATGATCATTGTGCGTCCGTCGTATTCGAATACCATCTTATACACATATACCGGCGGTATTATTGACCCTAATACCTCATTGATGTATTCTTTTGTATCACCTTTTCCTGTTACCATATGCGCGGCCGCAAGGTCGCACATTTTGACGCGCTGGGTATCTGTATCTTCGAACAGATCGTTCGTTCTCAGCTCTATTGAAAAGAAGGTATCGTATGCTGTTTTAGCGGTCGTTTGCTTTTCGGTGTTCACGCTGTTATAGGCGAACATCCCTGCCGCTATCAATCCGATTATGGTGATGAAGATGAACGCATCGATGAGCGAGGCCATTGCTTTTTTGTCCTTTCTCACAACCACACCGCCATTGAATAGTTCACCGGAACGGAACGCCCGTCATCCGATCTCACGATGATCGTTCCGTTCTTTGATATTATTTTATCAGAATCGTTCTTCCCGGCGCTGAACGTGACCGAAGAATCGTATATGCTCGCTGCCGACAATATCACGCGCATCCCTGTGTATCCGTACCGTCCGATGATCTCATCCATCGTTCCTTCGATATCCGCTTCTATGTTGCCGCTGATTATTTTAACGTCGTCGAGAATGCTCATCGGCATCTCTTTTTCTCTTTCATCATACTGAGAGGTGCTGAACGCAAGGAATGATAAGAATACGGTAAGCGTTATGATGATGGCCATCACCGCGATCACGGATTCAATGAACCCTCCTTCCCCTCTCCTGTTGAGTCTCATTGTTGATAATTTGCAGGTTCAGATTATAAAAGGAATGTATTACAGTTAATATTCGCGATCAATATTTGCGTTCATTGCTTATGGCATTCTATGGAAATGCTGATCCCGGCATTACAACCAATTTACACGCCGCGCGCGTAATGTCCGTATGTTATATCGCCGCATATCTTCACGATATCATTCTTCTTATTCTTGTCACGTCTGAAGAATGCTTCCGCGACCTTCGATGCGAGTTCCGTCGGCCTTTTTCTAAGATCAATGCCAAACGAATCTATGCCCATTGATTCCAGCTCGCCCATGCGTTCTATCAGTAAAAGGTCCGCCGAGTTCAATATATGCGAAAGACCTCTGTCGTCCCTGTATACAGGGAACGAATAATCGCGTTCGTCCGTGAGTTCGCAACTTTTCATATCAGGGTCCCTGGTAACCATCAATTCGATGCGGCCGAACACCATTTGTTCCAAACGTCCGGAATAACGGTCGCATATCTCACGTATCTCGTTCTTTGATAATTCGACCGATAAGGTAGTTTGATCGAGGTCATTGGGGAACATGGAGTTGAACATGTTCATGTGATAACTTCCATATCTTACGTGACCGGATGCAGCAAGCGCCTGGCCCGGATCGTGCACCATTACTGGACCGTCGACCATCTCGTCCAATGGTGAGAATCGAGGAAGGATCGTAACAAATTCCTTTCCGCTCTTCTGAGATATCTTCTTAGCCTCATCTGTCTCATTATTCAATTCAAAATATATGCGGTCCGCATATCTCATAACGGCATTGAGCACTTTTATTGATGAGACATAAAATGACAGGTCCGCTTTCTTTTTATTTCTGGGGACGACCTTCGGTTCAAATCTTCCCTCTCCGATCTTCTTTGTTCCGGTGAATTTCGGAACACCGGAGAATATGTTCTTTATCTCGTCTATCCTCGGATCATATGTTCTGTATATCTCGTACATCCCGTCATGTATGCTAAACGGTACGGTTATACGTCCCGGGTTCGTCACTTTGAATCCGCCTATCTTGTCTTCCCCTCTGAATATCGAGAGCCCGTCCTTCACGTTTATGTCCATTCCCTGGGGGTCGAACCTCTTATCCTTTATCTCGGCTTTACCGATGAGGTATCCCCTGTTGTCCGGATATAACGGCTGAACCACTGTGTTCACGCCATTCATATATCCCATTCCGTAACCTCTGTTGAATATCGTCATCAGAAGTTCTTTCATTCTGTCCAGTTCTTCTCCCGTTTCTCCTTTTTTTATCATAGAGTACACTTTGGACGTCAGATACGTATGCGCCGGACTTCTCATGCGGCCCTCTATCTTCACCGATGTTATCCCAATTCCATGCAGTTTTTTTATGTGATCTATGCAGTACAGGTCGGCAGTGTTCATCAGATATCCGCTGTTTCCGTCGGACGAGTACTTCTTCCTGCACGGCTGTGCGCATTCCCCTCTGTTGCCTGATCTTCCGCCGACGATACTTGAAAAGAGGCAGCCGCCGGAAAAACAGTAGCATAATGCACCCTGAGTGAATACTTCGACCTCCACCGGCGCATCTTTCGTTACATGCCTTATCTCATCCAGCGTTAGCTCGCGTGATAGTATCGCTCTGTCGATGCCGTTCTCATGACACCATTCCAATCCTTTTCTCGAGTGTATCCCCATTTGTGTGGACGCATGCTTCTGTATGTCTATACGCCCTATCGTTCTCAGTAATCCTGTATCCTGAATTATAACGGCGTCAGCGTCAATGTCCTTAAGGTATCTTACAAAAGCTATGGCGTCGGCCATCTCTGAGTTCTTGATCAGTGTGTTCACGGTCACGTAAACTTTAACGTTATTATCATGAGCGTAATTCACCGCCCCTTCCAGCTGTCCGTCCTCGAAGTTATCGGAGAATTTTCTGGCGCCGAATCTTTTTCCTCCCAAATAAACGGAATCGGCACCGCCTTTAACTGCTGCTACGAGTGCTTCCGGCGACCCGACGGGGGCTAGTATCTCCATATTGCACCATACGTAGTGGTGATAAATATTGATTGCGAATGAAAACGGTCCGTTCAAAGGAACTGTGCCTCTGAATCACAGATACATGACCTCGGCCGAGTGTATATTAATTGTAATGATCCTCTATTATATTCTGCATCGAAAATTTAGTGAATATGAGAATATCGTTACCGAAATTGAAAAAGAAAGCGGAACATCATGAACCGCACCGTTACGAGGACGGAATGCTGTTCGTTGACTGCAGAAAATGTGAAGGGACGTCGTCCCTCGGTGATGCGGGATGCGTGAAATGCGTCTCATCCGGAATAATTGACAGCGGCCCTCCGGCACGCCTGATGATGCGCAAGGAATGCGATGTCGAACATTCCGAGAACGTTATTTCAGTTCTCGTCGAAATATCGAAAATATCTTCGTTAACGCATACGGCATCCATCGAAAGGCCTGCAGGCAAATGCAATGACTGTTCCGTATCGATATCAAGCAACGCAAAGAATATCTGGGATTCGTTCCCGGAGCCGCGGTTCGACATAATGCGGCTGGAAGCGGAACGATCGAAACCGGACAAGGACGGATGCGAGGAATGCATGTGGAGAACGATAGGTTTCATCGATCAGCTGGAGACCATGTTCTTCGATCTCAGAAAGAACGCTGCGAAGAAAGCATTCCGTCTGACGGAGGTGTGATATGTCCA
This sequence comes from Methanomassiliicoccaceae archaeon, assembly GCA_031260545.1. Taxonomy (GTDB): domain Archaea; phylum Thermoplasmatota; class Thermoplasmata; order Methanomassiliicoccales; family Methanomethylophilaceae; genus Methanomicula. The sequence goes on from JAIRJQ010000116.1 coordinate 6,831, forward strand.
AAGTGCTGGCGTGCGAGGATGTGCTTTACGACGTTTCCGCGCAAACATCTGAGAAAAAAGAAAAACACCGCATCCTGTCAGAGGATAACATTACAACGCCGACGGATGAGGATATCGATCCGACGGTCAAAAGGACGATGCAGAGCACAAGGATGCGCGATATACCGAATGTGCTGAGATCCCTGGAAAGAATGTCTATGAACGGCAAACGTTCCAAACCTTTGTACTCTGACTGCTGGATGATCGACAGTGATGATATTGACATCATTGAATCTTACGACATACCGTTCGGAAAAGTGACCATAGGCAACTCTCAGGACGGCCAGGCGGAATATTTCCTCAGGCCGTCTGAATACAAGTTCAAGGATGATATGAACGGCATCATCAATTCGGTCATCGGCGAGATAAGGGGATCGTTCGATTCTCCGTCGATATCATTGGGGAATATCATGTCTGCTGCGAAGAATCTGCTTATGAAGCATTCGGACGGTCTTACTTCGGAAACAATAGAGGAGACCGCCCATATCGTCCACCGTTACACCGTCGGCCTCGGGATATTCGAGATATTGCTTGGTGATCCAAGACTGGAGGATATTTACATTGATGCACCCTGCGAAAAGAACAGGATACATGTTACGCTGAACGGGATCGCCGGTTTCAATTCGCATATACGGTGCAGAACGAATCTCATCGCCGATAAAAAAGAAATTCGTAATTTAATATCAATACTGAAAAGGGACAGCGGACTGCCTTTCTGCGAATCATCGCCCGTGCTTGAAACGGATGTTACGGGATATGAGGCAAGAGCGACCGTTGTCGGATATCCGATGTCACCGAACGGTGACGCCGTGGCGATAAGGAAACATTCCTCACGTCCATGGACGCTGACAAGATTGATCGGCAACGGAACGATGGACCCAATGGCGGCAGGCGTGTTATCATACCTTGTGGACTCAAGATGCACGTTCCTGATATGCGGCTCAAGAGGCGCCGGAAAAAGTTCGTTATTGTCGGCGCTTTTATTTGAGTTCCCGATCTCCCAGAGAATTTTGACGATAGAGGACACATCGGAACTGCCTGCGGACAAAATGAGAAAGATGGGGTATAAAGTTCAATCCATGCTGATAGATGACAGAATGGGCAGCGATACGCAGAAACGTGCCGAAGAAGCGTTACGCGTTTCCTTAAGATTGGGGGAATCGGCGATAATATTGGGAGAGGTAAGAGGTGATGAAGCACGCACGTTATACCAAAGTATGCGCACAGGCCGCGCCGGAAGTTCCATAATGGGAACGATACACGGAGATTCCGCACGTTCCGTTTATGAACGCGTCGTGCATGATATGCATATCTCTCCCGACGCATTCGCCGCAACGGACATCGTAGTTACTGTGGGAACAAAAAAACCTAAAGGAAGCATTCGCCAGTACCGCCGTTTGAATGAGATCGCATTGACATCTGACAAACACGGCCAATTTGTTCAGATACCGGTGAACGGTAACTTATCAGACAACAAGATATTCGATACGCCGATGTTCCGCCGTGTGCTGGGAACGTCGTCCTTAACGAAGGATGAGATCATTGATGAGATGACCGTAAGGGCGGAGATGCGTAAATTCCTCGCAGAGATGGCATCCGCGCATTCAGATGAATTTTACGGGCCTGAATGGATATGTTTTGCCAATGAGCATTTGTCCAAAGCGTTAGCGGACGGAAGTTTTGATAAGAATGAAACAACAGAGAATTTCAAAAAATGGTTCGGTAGATACAATGGATTATGCTGACATCGTAAAGATGAAGATCCGAAAAAAGGATGTTCCTGCTGTATGCGGATGCATATCTGCATTCATATTCATCATATTGATGCTGATCTCAGGCATAGGGTATGCGGTCCTATTCATACCGGTGCTGTGCGCTGCACCTCTCTTAGCGTTCGTATCCGTGAAACAGAAGAAAGGCATCCCGCATCCTGAGATAATAATGAACGAATCGCCGGCGGCGATAGGCATCATGCGTTTGATGATCAACAGCAACAGCTCACTGGACTCGGCGGTCAGGGAAGTGGCGGAGAACGGCCCCCGGAACATCGCGAAGATGTTCCGCAAGATCGTCTGGGATGTCGACACCCGTGTCTCGTCGGACATTCGTATATCCATTAACAGCATGATTGCAGCGCTCCCCGATCAGCTGGCGGCATTCAAAAGGAGCATGTATCTGATAATATCTGCATCGGATTCACCGAATCCTGATGAGCGTGCAAGGATAACAAAAGATGCGAACGATACGATACTGGACGGCCTTAAACAAATGGGGGAATCGTACAGTTCACGATTGAACGCGCCGTGCATGGTGATATTCGGCCTCGGAGTGATGGTGCCGATGATCTTAGTGTCGGTGTTGCCGATGCTGAGCATCGGGGGACAATTCTCGTCCGCCTCTCTGGACCCGATCATGATCGCGATCATAACGTTACTTGTGATACCGGGCATCGTCGCCGGAGTGATAATCATGATAGCCAGCAAGAATCCTTTTTATGTCAGGTCCGATGAAAAATTAAGCATAGGAATGATAATATCCGTATCCGTATGCGTTCCTGTATTCGCATCGCTGTTCTTCATGACGAATGATCTGACAATATCATTGGCCGCATCGGCCATAGCGTCCGGGCTCTCTCTTTTCGTTATGCTGCATCCCGTAATGATAAGAGAGCGGAAGAAGGTAAGAATAGAATCGGCAATGGGCACCGCGTTATTCGATCTGGGCAACAGACTGCTGGCAGGCGGGAACTTTGAGGCTGCCCTCATATCATCGTTCAAAGAACGCAAGGATTGCGCCGAATTCACCGGATCGCTGGAACGGTGTATAATGTTGTGCAGAGGCGATACGGAACAGGCCTTGCGGCTTTCTATGTCCGTATATTCGAAAAAGATGGCGCTCATGTATATCGATATTTACAAATCATCATTAAAGGACCTCAGAGACGCAGGACGGCTGGCGATAAGTATGGGGCATCAGCTGCAGGATCAAACGGCAACGGTGAACGGCATCCAGAACAAACTGAGATCGATGCTGGACATGATGACCGGAACGTCGGCGGTATTCGCGCCTCTGATACTGGGGATAAGCGTCTCGATGCTTGCACCGCTGGCCGGCCTTGCCGGGGGTTCCGATATGTCGTTCACATCTCCGATATTGATGGCGTACCTCATAGAACTGGCCGTACTGATATCAGTGCTCACCACGCAATTGAAATGCAGAGGCGGCCTTCTGACATCATTGTACTCGTTCAGCATTATGATGCCCGCTGCGCTGATCATATTCATGGTGTCCTCTAATTTTATGGTATGATCTCATGCGGACCGATATCAAAATCTTGTGATGAGAAATTTGAATAATATCTTCCGGATGATGCCGTGAACTTCAGGACGCAGTAATCCAGGTCCGTCACCCCTCCCGGATAATACATCGTATCTCCGTCATTCCATATCATTTCCTTTGATCCGACGTCAATACGCACTTCCATCGTGCCTTTGAGCATCACACCGCGGAAGAATCTGCCGTCATAGAAATAGATGCATGCCCTCGGATCCTCGCAGTACTGAGCTACTCTCATAGATGACGTGTTCGTTGTGAAATAGAATACGCGTATACCGTCGCGTTTCCTGGGTGCGAGCATCGCCTTCAT
>JAIRJQ010000005.1 GCA_031260545.1 Methanomassiliicoccaceae archaeon
GTTTCATCTTCATGATCTTGTATCCACTCTTGGACAGTTTGATCTTCTTCTTTACCTCCATCAAAGCGGAGCGGGTAGGTGTTATCTCTTGTGCGGGCATTGTCTCAACTCTGGAGGTACTTCTCCTGGTACTTACGGTCGATCCTTGTCAGCTGGTCCTTGGACAGCGATTTCAGGATGTCCCATGCTATCGCAAGCGTATCCTCGATCGATCTGTCCTCTTCGTGTTTCTGACGGACCACGCGGTCCTCGAAAAGATCGGCGAAGTCAAGGAGCCTTCTGTCCTTCTCAGATAACGATTCTTTACCGACGATGGCCACCAGTCCGCGAAGGTCCTTTCCTTCTGCGTACGCAGCGTACAGCTGGTCTGAGACCGCTTTATGATCTTCTCTCGTCTTACCGGGACCGACACCTGCGTTCATTAATCTGCTGAGAGATGATGAAACGTTCACCGGCGGATATATGCCGGCGCGGTGCAGATCTCTTGACATAACGATCTGTCCTTCCGTGATGTATCCGGAAAGGTCAGGGATCGGATGTGTGATATCGTCTCCGGGCATTGATAATATCGGAATTTGAGTGATGCTTCCCTTTTTGCCTTTTATCCTGCCTGCACGTTCGTATAACTGTGCTAAGTCAGTATACATGTAACCGGGATATCCCCTTCTTCCGGGAACTTCCTCACGCGCTGCACCTACCTGTCTTAACGCTTCGCAGTAGTTCGTAAGATCGGTCATAATGACCAACACTTGCATGTCAAGCTCGAATGCCATGTATTCCGCCGTCGTGAGACCAAGACGCGGGGTAACGATACGCTCGATAGCAGGGTCATCGGCTAAGTTAAGGAACACCACTGCGTTCTTTAATGCGCCTGTTCTCTCGAACTCTTTCATGAATGACTGTTTCTCTTCGTTTGTTATGCCCATCGCAACGAACACCACGGCGAATTCTTCGTCCTTGCCGCGAACCTTTGCCTGTCTGGCTATTTGCATCGCAAGGTCGTTGTGCGGAAGACCTGCCGCAGAGAATATCGGAAGTTTCTGACCGCGGACGAGAGTGTTCATTCCGTCTATTGTTGAAACTCCGGTCTGAATGAAGTCTGCGGGGTTGTCCCTTGCCCAAGGATTTATCGCTGCTCCGACAATATCGAGTTTCTTTTCAGGGGTGATCGCGGGTCCGCCGTCCAGCGGCTCGCCGCTTCCTGTCAATACACGGCCCAGCATGTCCTTCGAAACAGGCATCTTCATCGTTTCGCCAAGGAATCTTACGGATGCGTTCCTGTCGATACCCGTTGTTTTCTCGAATATCTGAACCACGACCATATCATCCGATGAATCGAGGACCTGACCTCTTTTTACCGATCCGTCCGATAATTTTACGCTTACCAGTTCCTGATACGAGATCGGCTCCGTGTTCTTGACGAATACGAGCGGACCTGCTATCTCGGATATAGTCTTGTACTCTTTGGATACGTTGCTCATCGATCACACCCCCAGTCCTGCGAACTCTTTGTCGAGGTCCGCGTCCACTGCTTCATATTCCTGGTCAATGTTCGTTTCGTATTTTGCCATCGCCAGTCTCTGTTTTGCCGGCACCGAGGCGATCTTGATCACCTGTGCGCCGCCCACTAACGCTTTGTCAGCAAGGTCAGAGTACTTCTTGATGAGTTTCATCAGCTTGTACTGCCGCGGCATCGGACAGAACGTGTCCACCGGGTGGTACGCGTTCTGCTGCAGGAATATCTCTCTTATCATCCTTGCCACTTCGAGGGTTACCTTCTGCTCATCCGGTAACGCGTCGGAACCGACGAGCTGCACAATTTCCTGCAGTTCCGATTCCTTCTGGAGGATCTGCATCGCCCATTCTCTGAGCGCCGGGAAATCGTCAGCGACATTCGCTGAGTACCAGCCCCTCAACTGTTTGTCGTAAAGTGAATACGAAGTTAACCAGTTAATGGCCGGGAAGTGTCTCCTCTCTCTCAGCTTCGTGTCTAACGCCCAGAACACACGCACAATGCGTAACGTGTTCTGTGTGACCGGTTCAGAAAGATCTCCTCCGGGCGGCGAAACTGCGCCGATGACCGAGATGGATCCCTCGGCGTTCCCGAGCGTCTTACATCTGCACGCACGCTCGTAGAATTCTGATAACCTTCCGGCAAGATACGCGGGATAACCTTCCTCTCCGGGCATCTCCTCTAATCTCGAGGATATCTCTCTCATGGCCTCCGCCCATCTTGATGTGGAGTCGGCCATTAACGAGACGTTATATCCCATGTCCCTGTAATATTCTGCTATTGTCATTCCCGTGTAAACGGATGCCTCACGCGCAGCCACTGGCATGTTTGATGTGTTTGCGATAAGAACTGTCCTGTTCATTAACGGGTTACCTGATTTCGGGTCCTCGAGGTGCGGGAATTCTGTAAGAACTTCTGTCATCTCGTTACCGCGCTCGCCGCATCCTATGTAGACGACGATCTCGGCATCTGACCATTTTGCAAGCTGCTGCTGCGTGACCGTCTTACCGGTACCGAATCCTCCGGGGATCGCGGCTGCACCGCCCTTTGCCAGCGGGAACATCGTGTCAAGGACACGCTGTCCGGTCACTAACGGAATGTCAGGCTGGAACTTTTCTTTCACGGGCCTCGGGTCACGGACGGGCCATTTCTGCATCATCATGATATCATTACCGTCTATGACGGCGATCGTTTCCTCAACGGTGAAACTGCCTTCCTTTATGCTTGAGACCTTTCCCTTCATTTTCGGAGGCACCATTATCCTGTGCTCCATGGTCCCTTCCATCACCGTACCGATGACCTGGCCTGCGGTGACCTCGTCGCCTTTCTTCACAATGGGTTTGAATTCCCATTTCTTCTTTCTGTCCAATCCAGGCGCGGCGACGCCGCGGAAGATATAATCCCCCATCTGATCCTTGAGTACCGGAAGGGGTCTCTGAATCCCGTCATAAACGGAGGACAGAAGTCCCGGTCCCAATTCCGCAACGAGGGGGTGGCCGGTGTTCGAGACCGGTTCTCCCGGTCTTACGCCGGACGTATCCTCATAAACCTGGATGATCGTGTGGTCTCCCACAATCTTGATGACCTCTCCCATGAGCTTCTCGTTCCCTACTTGTACCACGTCGTACATTTTCGGCGATATGCCCGCGGCGGTCACTACGGGCCCTGCGACCCTGTATATCACACCTTCTTTTTTCATTTAATCATCCTCTGTTTTGTATAAATCAACGCCAATCGCTCTTTTTACTCTCTCTCGGAGGTCACTCTCATCTTTTCCCACCGGCACGACCACGGGCTGGATCATGTCCAGAACGCGGCTCCTCAGCTGCGGTGACAGCAGCTGGAGGTCCTTTGAATCTACTGCGAGAATACCCACCGAACTGGTGGATACCGCTTCCAGCATCTTCTTCTCGTAATCTTCGGGTGTTGCGACGAAAACTCTCCTGAGCCCCGCCAGCCTGAACCCGAGAACGAACTCTTCACTCCCGATAACTGCTATCTCCATTTACATCACCAGTAGTCCTTTGATGGTGTCTCTGTCAATTCCGCTCTCAATGCCTCTTGCTATCGTTCTTATGTTATCGACCTCGATTTTTTTATGGATCATGTAATCGAGAACGGGAATAACTGACAGCGGGTAAAGATGTGAGAACTTCTTTGCCTGCCCTATATGATATTTCTTCATACCGGCCACGAGATCCTTTAGCGATTTGGTCTCCGCGTCCAGCGCCTCTTTGATGTCTTCGTAGAAATCGAGTTGCGCCAAATCATTCGCCATTGCTGAAATGGATTCAGCGTTGGCAAGCTGTGTGGCCAGCTTTTTGTCTATCTGCTTTCCTCCGGGGATGATATATTCCATCACATCGTCCCCGCGTATCCCTTCCGCCTTAAGGATCAGGATCGTCTCAAGGTTCACTGTATCTATTTCCTTCCTGACAAAATCCTGGAACAGACGCTTCGGTCTTGCTGACGGATCTATGCTTCTGAGAAGTCTCTTGTAATACAGTTTGTCGAGATAATCTTCAATGCTCCTCAGGTGACCGTCCGCCTTGTACGTATTGATCACGTCTGGTGCGATCTCAAGATGCTTCATCTTTTCAAACTCGGCGATTATCTCTTTATCTGTGTCCAATGAGAGAAGTCTTTCCAGCATCGCTTCATCCAGCTTGCCTGCGGGAACGAGGTCCTCTTTTATGCTCTCAATATCCACACCGTATGTTTTTCCGCGCAAAATGACTTTTAAATTCCACAGATCCCACTTTGTGAGATATGCGGATACCATTTGGCGTAATTCTCCCTGCGTGAATAATAGGATGGTGCTGAATGTCCTTGCCATGTTCCTGTAAGTTGCATGCTCGATAAGATCGATACCTCCGATCCTTCCGGCAAACTCCTCCATTTCCTTCTGATATCCTGATTCCCCTATGAACCTGGATATCTCAGGCAAGCTCATCATCAGCATCTTAGCATATGCCTCGTCGCCCATGAGAGCGGCCTTCTTGGCCTTTACCTTAGCTGCTGCAGCTGCATAGTTCGCATTTGCAGAACCTTTGCGTCCGAACATGAACCTCACCCGAAGAGGATGTCAGACAAGCCCTTCATCTCCCGGTCCCAAACGGTCTGAAGTAACGTTCTGTACTGCATGTCCACCTGTATCGTACCGTCCTTGCTCTCAAGGATCAGTCCGCCGGTTATGCTGTTCAGCTTTTCAAGCTTGGAGACACCTATGTCCTCTGCCGTTATCGTTTCATCTTTAGCACAATACGCCTTCGGGTCGTCGATCACCTTTTTCGCGGCGGCGACCATCTGTTTGTACTGTTTCTTTCTGGTGGCCGCGGATGCGGTCTCCAGTGACGCTAAGGATTCAGCAAAGGCCTTCTCGAGTATCTCCCTTCTCTTGGAAAGAACGATCTTCTTGCTCTCTAACTCTGCGGAAGAGAGCATCTGGCGGCCGAGCTGCTCAATTGCTTCTTTGAGCCTCTTGTCCTCTTTTGATTTCATGTCGGATATCACAGCGTCCGCTTCTGCCATTATTTTGGCTACTTCAGCATCACGGCCGGCCTCTATCGAAGCGACCGCTGCCCTCGCGGAATCCCTGATGTCCTTCGTTACGTTATCCAATGCCATGGAACGGCCTCGTTCTTTAACTACCCATTCCAGGCAACACGAACATACATAGGATAGCAACGACCAGACCGAAGATGACGATCGTCTCCGGCAACACAATCAGCACGATACACTTACCGAAGAGACTCATGTCCTCGGTGATCGCACCGACCGCTGCGGCACCCACATCTTTCTGTCCCAGACCTGTGCCGATACCTGCAAGGCCTACGGCCAAGCCTGCACCGACAGCTATTAGTCCTAATCCTGCATCTACCACCATTTTTATACCTCTGTTTCTACGATTTTTGTGTTTTTACGTTTTATCTCGAGCGGTTCATATTCTTTACCGCCTCCGACATAGAACTTTGACATCATCTCCACGTACTGCAACCTTAACGCGTGCAGACCTGCAGACAATATCGCCAATGTCCAGATCATAAGATGACCTACGACGAATACAATGGCCGCAGGTACTATTCCGATAGGCCCTGCGCCGGCCATCATTATCAATGCGATGTAGTTGAATGCCAGCGCCATGCCCGCTTTGGACATGCCGATGGCTGTTAAACGAGCATACGAAAGTATGTTGCCCATTAGACTCGGAAGTTCCATGATCGCCTGCGCGCCCTCTTTCTTCATGGTCACTACAGTGCCCACTACGATGAGGACTATGGCCGCGATGACCTTGATCATCACGATGGTATCTAGGAACGATGCACCGGAGATGAGCACATCCGTCAGGCCCCAGCAGAACAGGACTATTCCGACGAACGACATCATCCATCCGCCCTTCTCGAAGAACGCCTCTTTCGTGCCGTGCTGCATCCTTATGTTAGCGAATCCCAGCGCGTATCCGATGAAGATGTGCATGATACCTATGTATATGCTGATCTTCAGCAGGAATGACACATCATACAGCTTGCTGATGCCTTCACCCGGGTGAGCTATACCGGGGAACACATGGAACCAGTCAGGGAACGTAACGTTAAGCAGGGTCTCCCATGTATATGCCAATGCATTCGGGTCCGTGGGATATGCGTTGTGGCCTATGAAATGTATCCCGAACATCTCGCCGAACATGAAGAACCCGAAGATGAACGCCCATATCCCTCCGAAGAAGAGTACTGTCGCTATTGCGCGGAAATCTTTGTGTTTGGCTGTCTTAAGACCGAACAGACCCAGTATTATGAATGGTATCGCATAACCAATGTCGCCCACCATAAAACCAAAGAATAACGGGAAGAATATGCTCAGTACCACCGTCGGATCTATCTCGTGGTATTTGGGAGCGGATAACAATTTAACGGGGTGCTCGAAGTTCTTTACGTACGGACCATGCTTCATCTGCGTCGGCGTCTCTTTGAACCTGGGCTCTGCGTGCTCCACATCGTGGAGACTTCTTGAGCGGTCCTCCTGAACTTCGGTGTAAATGTTGCCGTCCATCTTTTTGTCCATTCCCGCGATAACGGCGGCGACATTCTTGGTCGGCACCCATGCGTCTATGACGAATGAGAATTCGCTTGCAGCGATACGTAACGGTAACGAGCCTTTCGCTTCGTTGATCGAGAGCTCCTCATCCAGGACCAGAATGTCATCATGGTGCTTCTCTTTGAGCGAGGCAAGCTCTTTCTCCACTTCGCCGAGCTCTGTGTTGAATGCGACTATGTTCGCATCAGCCTCCGCGATCGCGGCGTTCACGGGACCGGTCCCCGTGGGGAGCGGTATCTCTGTGTATTCGAAATCGGTCAGTATACGGACGGCATTGTCCCTTTCGCTCTTCTTTACGAACAGCGCGATCGTCCTTGTCTCATCCTTCTTGCCCGCTTTCCCGGATACGAACAGTTCCGAATCCGCTATCACGGACAGTGCGGACGTCGGATCGGCCTTCACGGAACCCACCATTACGGCGACGGAATCGTATCCTCTGTACAGATCGATATCCACCGGGATGCCGGCAATTTTGGAAAGGTCCTCTTTCTTTAATCTTTCTTCTGTGATCTTCTGAACGACGGCATTCTTTTTATCGAGCACCTTGAAAACGGCCCCGGTGATGGATTCGGTGCAGTTCGATGTTATTTTAGCATGCACATCCTTTACGGACATGACGTCATCATTCTCATCATCCGCTTTTATCCCGAGCTCCTTTTCCGCTGCTTTTAATGAAAGTAATCTCTCCGACGCCTTTTCGGTGTACGGTCTTGAAGAACCTATCGAGAATCCCTCGTCGGTGCCGACGGTGTGGTCGATCAGGTGGATAAGTTTCAGCTCGTACAAAGCATCGATCGCTTGGTCGAGGCGTGATTTGTTGCCCACGATCACAATCCTACTCATCGGCTCAGGAAGTAACATTTAGGGTCCTCTCGAATTCTTTATTCAAAAAATCTTTGACATCGGGCATCTTTCCCGCGGCCGCCTTCTCAAGGTCCCTCGCCTCAGCGACGCCGACGTTAAGGATCTCGTCGCGTTTCACCGCAAGTTTCTCCTTCTCCTTAAGGACGGCGTTCTCGGATTTCTCGCGCATCTTAGCTTCTGCGGTCTGAATTTTACCGACTGAATCCCTGCGGGCGTTGGCAATAGATGTCTTCTTGTCCGCCTCTGCCGTTTCGACCGCTACCTTCGCGTCCGCTTCGGCTTTTTTTATTTCTGTAAGTATGTCAGTTCGACTCAAATTAAACTCCCCGACCTTATTCGAGACCCGATAGCGGTGTTCCTACTTAAGCGTAATTGTACTTTTTTTTTATTTAACATTGCTTATTAAAATTATTGAACGGCGCTAAAAACTGTGCTTGAAACAGCGTTCACTGGGTACTTTTCGGCGTGAACTTTCTTACCGTCACACTGGTCTCATCGAACAGCATCTTTGACAGGTCGTCGGTGTAACCGTTAGAATACACGATCTCCCTTATACCGGCGTTTATCAGGATCTTGGCGCACATCGAGCACGGGAATGTTGTTGTGTATATCGTCCCGCCGTCGATGCTTATACCGAAGTACGCGGCCTGTATGACCGCATTCTGCTCTGCATGCACGCCTCTGCATAATTCGTGCCTCGTTCCGGACGGTATCTTTTCCTGTTCCCGTATGCAGCCGTGGTCCTCGCAATGTTTCGTTCCCTTCGGCGAACCGTTGTACCCTGTCGTCAGAACACGTTTGTCCTTAACAATAACGGCGCCCACCTGCCGTCTTACGCATGTTGACCGTCTTGAAATGAGCTGTGCCATCTCCATGAAATATGTGTCATTATCGGGCCTGTTCATGTATACCGTTAATAACAGAGTGATATATGCATCTTCCGTGCCTCTTTAATATGAATCCGTTATATCGTATAACGTGAAAAAAGAGACGAGGAACATTGTTATCGCGGCGACGATATTGGTGGTCCTGATCGCCGTCGGATACGCAGGCATCAGCGCATACTCCGGTACTTCTCCTCAATTCTATACCGTCGAGTCGGGAAGCATGATGCATACTCATGATTCTTCTAAGATCGGTGTCATCGACACCGGCGACATGGTCATTGTCAGAGATCCGTCAAAAATGAACATAACATCGTACATCGAGGCGCATGAATCCGGATATACAAAATTCAGTGATTACGGTGACGTTATCTTATATAAGGACGGTACCGGCAGGACAATAATACACCGCGCGATACTGCATATTGAGTATCTCGGAAGCAACGAATGGTTCGTCTTCGGTCTGAAAGAATATACCGGCGAATGGAGCTGCGGCCCGTTCAATAAAAATAATTATGATAATGAGCCGTTATCAGGCACCATTACATTCCTGAACTTCGGATTCAAGGACAAGACGGTCGATATCAACTTGGGTGACACAAGGTTCACAAGGGCCGGCGGCGGTGAGGTCGACGTCGGAACAAAGGGTTATGTGGCCATGGGCGACGCGAACAACCCCAATTATGACAAAGTGTTTGTGAAGGAAGATATGGTGGTCGCCATCGCGACCCACGAGATCCCATGGGTAGGCGTCGTAAAATTATACGTTACCGGAACGAACGTTGACAGGATACCGCCGAATAGTTTACCGTTGCTCATTGGTGTAATGGTAGGCATCATCGTAACGCTTGTGGTCATCGGTTTAGTATATGACAGGCATCAGAACCGCAAAAAAGATCACGATGAAGAATGACCCCCACCCCTTCGTTTCCTGTGGAAACTTGGTTTAACGGTTATCCTCGTTGAACGGAAGCCTCTGCTGTTTCGGAGAACGGTAGTTCTTGATAAGTTTCATGTTCTCATCGTCTTCCAGCATATCGCATATCTCTTTCGGTATGCTCAGTTCTATCTTCTTTGTCCTTCCGTGCCTTCCCAATGATATCGTCCTCGCGTGAACGATGCCCAGCATATCCAGCTCGGAAATAAGATCGGTGACCCTTCTCTGCGTCAGTGATGTTATTCCTAAAATATCGCAGAGATCTCCGTATGTTGAATAAACTTCACCTGTTGTCATGGTCTTGTTCTTTTCCTTTGTATTATGTATGACGCTCATCAGAACTGTTTTTGATTGTTTTGTCAACATTTTCACTGTTTCGCTGACGGTATCCAATTCTATCTTATTTTTTGCGGATTTGACATGAGCTTCTGCAACTGTTGTTTCACCATTGCGTTCTGCTGTTTCCGCAGCGATACGTAACAGATCGAGGGCCATCCTCGCGTCTCCCATCTCCTGTGCGGACATTGCCGCACATAATGGTATCACACCTTCTTCTAATCCACCATCTTCGAATGCGAACCTTGCTCTGTTCCTTAAGATATCCGTTAACTGCTGCGCGTCGTATTGATGAAATATCATCTTCTCTTCACTCAATCTGCTTTTTACTCTCGGATCAAGAAATTCTGTGAAATTCAAATTGTTTGATATACCGATCAACGACAATTTCGAATGTTTAAGGTCCTCATTGATCTTTGTCAATTGGTATAGAACATCATCACCGCTTTTACTTACTAATTTATCGATCTCATCGAGAACGACAACGAACACTTTATTCTGTTCATCGATGCTGTTCCTCATTTCCGAATAAACCTTATCGATACCCCAGCCGGTGAACGGTATCCTCTTTTCAAAATCGTCTATTATCTGATTTCCGATATTTTGCAGTGTACTGTATTTAGTATCGACAACCTCGCAATTTATGTAAATATAAACGCATGAAGAACCTTGCGGATCCTCTTTCTTTAATTCATTACCGATAAAATTCATTACTGCGGTCTTTCCAGTTCCGGTCTTTCCGAAGATCATTATATTCGACGGTCTGTCACCGTCGAATGCGGATGCGATTATCTCTGCGATCTTGTCGATATCATTGGACCTGTGCGGCAGCACATCAGGTAAATATGATGTTTGAAGGACATTCTTATTCTTGATTATCTTTTTTCTCTTATCTATATGTTTACCGAATATCGATCTTTCTTTATCCAGCTTCTCAGTGTCCGTATCCTTTTCCGCTCTCGGTCCTTCGTTCTTAAGTATATTCACAGATACACCCTGCATAAGAAATATAGCCGTCTCTTTGCATTTCATATGGAAACACTATCAACTATTTATCTATTTTTACAGGCACCGCAAAACAGCGTCCGTTTAATAGATGAATCCTATATCCATAAAGGCATTGGGGTAACTACCATGAAAAAGAAGAAGATGAACGGTTGGCTCGTGATCGGTATATGCATCGCTGCGATGTGGGCAGCTGTCGGTGTATTGTATCTTATAGGAACAATAGGCTGATCCCCGACCCCCGGCACATTGAACAGCGTATACATTTTCCACCGGAAACGAAGGGGTGGGGGTGTTATACTAACTGTAATATCAGGTGTTCTTATACTTCCTGCAAAAATCTGTAATTATGAACAGTATGATAAAGGACAGATATGTCCTGTTCTCGTTGGCTTCGGTATGCGTGATATTTTTTTTGTGTACGGTAGGTTCATTCAATACCGGCAGCGTCGGCGGCAACGGAATGACGGAGATGGAAGGCATAATATCAGGACCGTCAGCAACGCAGAACGGTACCGTGTTCACACTGACAGATCTTGACGGTGACGATCATAAGTGTTTTTACCGGTCCGAAATGCCGCCGACGCCGGTGTTCTGCAGACTGATCGGTAATTTCTCCGAAGACGGCAACATATTTTTCGTTGACCGGATGATCATCGGGGACGGATGACGAGCGTATGGGATTTATACATCCGTAACGTAATGATACTGTGTTCATTGCGGTCGACGACACCGACTCCCGTACCGGGAACTGCACAACGTATCTTTTAACAGAAATAATGCGCGAGCTTTCCGATCTGGACATCATAGGCAATCCCAGACTCGTCCGTCTGAATCCGGCGGTACCGTGGAAGACGAGAGGGAACGGATCGCTTGTGCTCAGAGCCGGGAAAGGAAAAGGAAAAAGTAAGACGATCGGCGCGATCGGCGGAAAAGAGATGATATGTTTTTCCGAAGCGTCCGGAACAGAACCGGATGAAGAAGACCTAATCGAACGCATACGTCCGATCATCGAGAACAACCGTTCCGAAGGTTCCGATCCGGGCCTGATCGTGTCAAAGGAAAGACCGGCACCGTCCCTTTATTGGGACGGAGTAAGAAGGATCATTGAAAAGGAAACAGTAAAAAAGGAACTCGACCGCATAGGTGCCAGAACATTCGAACTTGGATGCGGACGCGGCATCATCGGCGCAGCCTGCGGTATGGCGTGGGTTCCGCAGGACAGCACATACGAAGTTCTCGCATACCGCGAAAAGGAGAGATGGGGAACTGAAAGAAAGATCGACGCATCATCGATATGCGAAATGGATTCATTATTCGCCGGAACATTCAACAGCTGGGAAGAGAGGGAACAAAAGGTGGCGATGGTCCCTTCCACACCGTGCCCGGTATTGTTCGGTCTCCGCGGTGACGATGAAAACGAGACGATAAGGGCGGCGATGCATCTCCGCACCGAGAACATAGAACGATGGGCGACGTTCCTGACGAATCAGGGGACGGACGACCACATAATTCACGATCCCGAGGAGATAACAGAGAACAGTTCCTATGAGATCGCCGGCACCGTTCTCGGGAGCGCGGAACACATACGCGGCGGCCACACGCTTATGGATATAGGAACAAGATACGGAAGGATCACATGCGCTGCGTATGAACCGTCAAAGGAATTCAGGATGCTATTTGATAATCTCGCGCCGGGCGATGAGATCTCCGTCATCGGAGAGCTGCGCGATCAGCCCAGGACTTTCAATGTTGAAAAAGTGAACGTTCTCAAAGTGGTCGAAGTATTTACAAAAACATCGAACCCGGTATGCGGCGTATGCGGCAAACGGATGCAGTCCATAGGGAAGGGGCAAGGTTACAGGTGCAAAGGATGCAGAACGCGCTCCAAAGAGCCGACATTGGTGAAAGGGACAAGATGGGCCGTCCCCGGATGGTATGAGCCGCCCACGTCGGCACGCCGTCATTTATCGAAACCGCTGAAGAGGATGGGGGAAGAACAAAAGGTCGAATTCGTCAATTGCCGTAGGACATGACCGACAACCCTATATATACATTTAAATTAAGCGGACACAGTGAACACACCATGGAAAAAGTCGTGATCCTCAGTGCAACGAGAACGCCGATCGGCAAATACGGAAAAACGCTGGCAGACATAAAAGCAACGGAACTTGGAGCAATAGCGGTGCGCGAATCAGTGAAGCGCGCGGGCATTGACGCAAAGGCCGTGGACGAATGCATCATGGGCAACGTCATATCGGCAGGCCTCGGTCAGAACCCCGCGAGACAGGCGGCCGTGCACGGCGGTCTTCCGGTGGAGATAGGATCAACGACGGTGAACGCGGTCTGCGGTTCCGGTCTGAAGGCGGCGATGTTCGCTGCGGATTCGATAAAAGCAAAACAATATGACGTCATTGTTGCCGGGGGCATGGAGAACATGAGCTCCGCCCCGTACCTGATGCCGGGCGCGAGATGGGGTTACAAGATGAACGATCAGACCGTGAAGGATGCGATGGTGCACGACGGCCTTTGGGATATATTCAACAACATGCACATGGGCTTCACCGGCGAGATCGTGGCAGAAAGGTTCAAGGTCACACGCGAGGAGACGGATCAGCTGGCTTACGAAAGCAACATGAAAGCGGCCGCGGCGATCAAGAACGGAAAGTTCAGAAATGAGATCGTGCCAGTGACCATAAAACAGAAGAAAGGTGACATCGTAATGGACACCGACGAAGGTGTCCGCGATGACACCACCGTTGAAGCGCTGGCAAAACTGAGGCCGGTATTCAAGAGCGACGGTATTGTTACAGCAGGCAACTCATCGCAGCTGAGCGACGGCGGTGCGGCGCTTGTCGTTTCATCAGAGAGATTCGCAAAGGAGCACGGAATAAAACCTCTCGTTTCAATAGAAGCATACGGTGAACGCGGCGTGAAACCCGAGCACATAATGGAAGCTCCGATACCGACAACGGAATACGTTCTGAAAAGGGCGGGCATGAAGATCGATGACATAGATCTCTTTGAGCACAATGAAGCGTTCGCTTCCGCGTCCGTCGCGGTCATGAAAGGACTGAACGTCCCCGGAGAGATATTCAACGTCAACGGCGGAGCTGTTGCGCTCGGCCATCCGATAGGATGTTCAGGTGCAAGAGTACTGACAACGCTGATACATGCGATGATGGACCGCCAGAAAGAAACGGGCCTCGCGACGCTGTGCCTCGGCGGCGGGAACGCAGTGACAATGATCGTGCGCCGTTACTGAGGCCGAAGCCGAAGGCCGCAGAGAAAAGATAAGATGACGGCAGGCGCAGAGGTGCGCCTGCATGAGTGAGTTCAGCTAAGACGGACCTCAACGGTTCCGTTGTACCAATGGCCGTCCTCTGCAGCGGTACCAACTTTTCCATCGGCACCGGTTGTACCGCTGCCTTTTCCATCACCACCGGTGCCGCCATTACCGCCTTTTCCACCGATAAGCGACAGCGGTTCCGATACGGACGTTGCCTGTTTCGGTTTTGATTCCGCCTCGATCGCCCAGCCTCCGCGGCCACCCCAGCCGCCCTCGCCGCCGGTGCGCTTCGCCGCCGAGTCTGCGATGGGAACTGCAGTGGAGTTCCCTCCGCGGCCGCCATTACCTCCCTTACCGCCGGTGACGGTGATCTTTCCGCTTGTCTTTTCGAATGAGATATTTTTACAGATGATCCCTGAGCCTCCGGCACCGCCCTCGCCGCCTTTGCGGCTTTCAACAAAAGCGTCCTTACCGTCGTCAGCCCTGAAGCCGTCGCTGCCGTTCCCGCCGGTGACGGTGAGGTTCCCCGGGCCGCTCATGGCGATCGAATAGTATTTGCTGACATCGATGCCCGCATATCCCGCATTGCCCGGTGTTCTGGCCGGCGACGGGTCGCTGAGCTTTGCTCCGTCTCCTCCGGTGACAGAGTTCACACCGCGCAGGACAAAGTTGATGGTGTGCTGTGGGGCGCTGTCGCTTGCGTCCCTTATCGCTGCCGTTCCCACCGGTGCAACAAGTTTAACGTTACTCAGGATTATTTTCAGGTCGGTGTTCCGTGCATTGATGACAATGTTCTTTGTGATGATGCGAGAAGAGTCACTGAGGACCATCAATTCGGCAATATCATAAGGGACCGTGATCGGGTCGCTGTTCGTGGTCTTACCGCGGTAATCAAGTAACATTACATTCTTCGGCAGACTGACCGCAGGAAGGCTCCCGGGCACATTATTGGACATTTTGAGCTTTGCCGCATCCTTGCCCTTAAAGGATCCGTCCTCAGAATAATCCATTTTCATGACGTAGTCATTCTCTCTTGCGAATGTCATATAATCGTGATAGACCTTGTCCGTATTCCCGGTCTTATCGATGACCACCGCAGCAAAGACATCGCATTTAGAGAACAGCGTCCATCTGTAGTTCCCTTTCTTGTCCGCCTTGCTGAGATCGAAGGAGCGTGAATTCGAGAGATCCATCCACTTTGAGGCGGTGGTATACGTATTCGTTTTTGAGACGGAACCGGACAATCCGGACCCCCAGTCCTGTGCGAACCCGTATTCAATGGCCGTTCTGACCCCGGCGAAGGTAAAGTTCGCCGGCGCATCGGTCCCCCATTTGACATCCACCTTTGTGCTTGAGGCGGTCGTCGAAGCGACGGTCTGCGAGATACACAGCTGGCTTGAATCAAAGATCTGGTTCGTGGTCGCTTTGGTCTTTGTGTAAGTCAACGAATAATTAGATCCGGTGTGATTATATTGTGTACCGTACCACACAGGAACATCGTTCACGCTGCCCAGGTAGACGTAATAGACGGTATAGTCTGTGTTGGCATAGCTGTATCTGATATCAAGGTCCTTTGCAGGGGCCGCACCGCTGTACCGCAGAACACTATGATCGATCTGCGCGATTATATCGAATTTGGCAGACTCAAATTCTATCTTGTAGTTACTGGCGCTGAGCGAACCCTGCGTTATATTGTAAGATCCGACATTCTCGCCGGATGCTCTGCCGAGTGTGCCTCCGAGCAACGATTTGGTATCTGTTCCGACCCAACCGCTTGATGTATGTGATAATACGGGATCATTTTCGCCGAACATCTTGGCCTGTCCTTTGTCCGCGGTCACGGCAAGCGCTGCCGGCGTTATTTCAAAACCGATCGTTGCCGATCCGGCGTAGTTGCCTTTGAACGTTAACGTCAATGATGCTGTGCCAGCATTCCTGTTCGCAGCGTATGTTACATTGTAATCCGTGCCTGCAAAAAGCGACGTACTGCGGTATGCGACCGCCGGCGCAGGTTTAATGTCCGCACCGTTATACGTATACGATGTTTTAAGGTTCGAGACAGAAAGCGACGGATCGTTCTTGTTCACACCGAGTGCGTTTATTTTAAAGGGATCGGAATTCTTGATCATTATTTCATAGTTCGGACCGGCGTTCACAGTTCCCTGCGTTATATTGTAAGATCCGGCATTCTCACCGGATGCTCTGCCGAGAGTACCTCCGAGCAACGCTTTGGTGTCCGTTCCGACCCAACCGCTTGATGTATACGATAATAAAGGATCATTTTCGCCGAACATCTTGGCCTGTCCTTTGTCCGCGGTCACGGTAAGCGCTGCCGGCGTTATTTCAAAACCGATCGTTGCCGATCCGGCGTAGTTGCCTTTGAACGTTAATGTCAATGATGCCGTACCGGCATCCTTGTTATCAGAATATGTTACAATACGATCCGTATGATCGAGCGGCCGGCCGTCATATCTGACGGCAGGAACAGGTCCGATGTCCTCACCGGCGTATGTATACGATGCGTCCAGACCATACACAAAAAGTAGTGGGTCTTTCTCGCACACATCAAGCACATTTATTTTAAAGTGAGCAGACTCGAACACAATATCATAATTCGGACCAGCGTTCACAGTTCCCTGTAATATCGCATAGAGGCCGGCAGACTCGCCTTCGGCCCTTGATAATTTTCCTGAGAGATTTTTTTCATTGTCATTACCAAGCCATCCGTACGTTGTGTATGTGAACACAAGATCAGATTGACCGAATATCTTTGTCTGCACAGGATCTACGGTCAGGGTAAGCACCGCCGGCGTTACTGAGAACTCATAACATGCACCGCCCCCATAGCTCCCCGTGAATATTAACGCTAATGATGCTGTGCCGGTATCCCTGTTGTCAAAGTATCTTACATTGTAATCTGTGCCGCCGGAGAGCAGCACACCGCTATATGCGACCGCAGGAACAGGTTCAATGCCCGTACCGTTATACCCATATGATGCCTTCAGGCCCGAGACAGAAAGCAGCGGGTCGTTCTCATCTATGCCTTCCAAAGCAACTATCTCAAATCCATCGGACACAAATTTTATCTCATAATTCGGACCGGCGCTGAGCACTCCCTGCGTTATCTTATAGAGGCCCGGACGTTCACCCACGTTCCTTGATAATTCTCCCGACAGAATACGATCATTATCGTTACCCACCCATCCGTATGACGTGTACGTGAGCACAGGATCAGATTGACCGAATATCTTTGTCTGTACCGGTCCGGCAACGACCGTAAGCGCCGCCGGCAAGATCTTAAAACCGAGCGCTGCCGCCCCTTCATAACCGCCTGTGAATATTATCACCGCCGATGCTTCGCCGGCATCCATGTTCCTGCGGTATGCGACACAATAATCTGTGCCCTCGATAAGTTCCGTACCGTCGTATGATATGACCGGAACAGGCTGGATCGCCGAACCGGTGTAAACGTACGATGCGTCCATTCCCGCCACGGAAAGCAGCGGGTCGTTCTCATCTATTCCGCTTATGACATTGGTGCTGTCATCCGTACCGGACAACAGGATATAACCGCATACTGCAATACTTCCGATGATGATCGCGATCGCCAGGACCGCGAAGGCCGTTGAATTCATTGCAATTTTACGGACGTTTTTCGTTTTCCACCATTCACGCGGGGCCAATTTCTCATATCCTTATATTACTTTTTTTAATATACGATATGTCTCTTAGTATCACATATATTGTTAGTACAATATCTATTATTAATATATAAAACATATTATTGAATATATCCGTTGGTTTCGTATGATATATATCATGCGGTCGGAAAGGGTCTTAAAGCGGCCGCCGGTGCTGCGGATCCGCCCGTTTCAGCCGGTAATACCGACCAGCAGAAAACAACAGGATGTATGGACAGAATGTCATTCTTTATCCTGTATGGCCCGGTACAGCCGTATTATGCGGGCGGCAGGGCGCTATATAGCAAAACACCCCCGCTATACGTCCGTTGTCATGCGCCCGTCCCTCAGCAAACATTATAATCTTCTGCGCGGTCACAGTATCATGCGGTTAGAGGACATACTGAAAAAGATAGAGACGTCGCGCGATGATATGATATCTGACATGATGGCCATGATACGCATACCCGCCATCGGTCCGCTGAACGGCGGGAAGGGAGAGGGACTGAGGGCCGACAAAGTAACAGAGTTCCTGAAAGGTTATGACAGCATTGAACGCGTGGACGTGAAGGACATTCATGAACCAACGGTGCTGAGGCCGAACATCCTCGCAAAAAAGAAAGGAAAGGGCAAAGGGACCGTATGGATAATATCACATCTTGATACCGTTCTTCCGGGAGATCTTGACGAATGGAAGACACCGCCTTACGAACCCGTGGTCAAGGACGGAAGGATATACGGTCTCGGCACGGAAGATAACGGTCAGGCCGTTATATCATCGATCTATGCGTCAAAGTTCTTTGATCGCGGTACACTGACAAGGAAGTCGATAGGTCTTGCGATCGTTGCCGATGAAGAAACGACAAGTACAATGGGGATCGAGCATCTGATAAACGCCGGCCTTTTCGGACCCGATGATGTTTTCATCGTTCCTGATTGGGGGGTTCCCGGCGGAACGATGGTGGCGGTCGCCGAAAAACATCTGATATGGCTGAAATTTGCGATCGAAGGGAAACAGACACACGGTTCTACACCGCAGAAAGGATTGAATGCGTACCGCGTGAGCGCGAAGCTGCTCGTTGACGTGATGGACCGGTTAGAAAAAAAATATCCCGATAACGATCAATTATTCAGGCCGCAGGTGTCGACGTTCGAACCGACCAAAAGCATCGCAACGGTCGGTAACATAAACACCATACCCGGCTATCATGAATTTTGTTTGGACATACGTTTACTGCCGTCGTACGATCCCGACGATCTGGTGGCCTTTGCCAAGGAGGTCGGCGCTGAATGGGAGAAGAGGACAGGTGCGAAAATAACCGTTTCAGTGGAACAGAGAACACGGTCCGGTAAGCCGTCCGATATCTCCGGTCCTGAGTTCCTGGCACTTCGCGATTCTATATCGTCCGTGGTCGGCAAAGAGCCGGAGACCGTGGGCGTAGGAGGAGGGACATGCGCCAACTTCTTCAGGCTTGCCGGTTACAACGCATATGTGTGGCAAACGGGCGGCGGATCACTGCATCAGCCGAACGAGTACTGTGAACTTTCGAACCTGATAAGTGATGCAAAAGTGTTCGCAACGCTTTTCCATAAGCTGTGCGTTTAATCTTCGAACAGGCGGTCCATCATCCACTTCGAGTTGAATTTGATCAGCTGATCGTATTCCTGCCCGTTCGAAACGAATGCTATAGGTTTTCCGATCGTGTGCGCAATGGACAGCGCAGCACCGCCCTTTGAGTCCGCATCTATCTTTGTCAGCATTATTGCGTCTATACCGATCGCCGCGTCAAATGCGCGTGCCTGCTCAACAGCGTCGTTCCCTGCCAATGAATCGCCGACGAACATCACAAGGTCCGGTTTCGCGACCCTTTTGATCTTCTTCATCTCATCCATCAGATTGCTGTTGGTCTGCATCCTTCCCGCGGTGTCCACGAGAACGGCGTCTTTACGCTTCGCTTTTGCGTGATCGATCGCATCATACGCCACCGCGGCGGGATCTGCGTCCATAGCATGCTTCACTATCTTGCAACCCAACCTTTCGGAATGTATCGTCAGCTGTTCTATCGCACCCGCTCTGAACGTATCTGCCGCAGCAAGAACGACGCTCTTGTTCTTTTTCATAAGACGATTTGCGATCTTAGCGATCGATGTTGTCTTTCCGGTCCCGTTTATACCGACGAACATGACAACAACAGGCTTCTCTCTGGTCTCGAACCACACATCAAAGTCGAATTCGTTCAGTTTGAGTATTTTCAGAATGGAGTCCTTTATTGAAAGCTCGACCACCTCGTCCAGCGTGTGGCCGCGGGCGTATTTCTTGCCGACAAGGTCCTCCTTCATGTTATTCATTATCTCTTTGACAACGGGCAACGCAACGTCGGCCTCCATCAATGCAATTTCCAATTCCCAAAGAACTTCATCAAGATTTTTTTCCTTGATCTTTTTCCCGCGGTCGCCGACAAGTTCGCCGTCCTCATGCTTCTTTTCTACGACGGCATCCTTGGCCGCTTCCTTCGCGGCCTTCTTCTCCTGCTTGGCGGCGATCTTCTCCTGTTTTGCCAACTTTGCCCTTTCTTTTCTTGAAAGATTAACATCATCGGCCGGTGATGTCACCGGTGCCGGCGGGACAACAGGCGCGGCCTTAGGTTCCGGGACCGGTTTTGGCTGTGCCTTCGGTTCCGGTGCCTTTACTTTTTCCGGTTTCGGCTCGGCCTTTGCCGGAACGGGCGCAGGCTTGGGCTGCGGTGCAGGCTCCTGCTTTTTCTGCTCTTTGACCTTCGAGGGATTTGGCGTCTTCACCGGTGCGTCTTCCTCGTCCTCTTCATCATCGACCCACTCGTCCTCCGGTATCAGATCGTTCGGGAGATCATCATCCCAATCGTCGTCCCAATCATCATCGGCCTTCTTCGATACCTTTTCATTGACAGGTTTAACTTTCTCCGTCTTCTCGGGCTTCGGCTTCTGCTCAACAACCTCGGGCTCTTCCTTAGGTTCGGCGCCGCCCTTTTTGAAAATGTTCTTGAACTTGCCCTTGAGAGAGTCGAACATGTCCGCTCACTGCTGTCTTCTCTGATATTCCTGTTGAACGGCAGCGGACAGATTTCTTGCGTTCGTTTCCATCTCACTGATAGCTTCCGTGGATTTCTTTAACGCTTCGGTTATCTCTCTTACATTCTCTTCCAAGAACGCGACCGCACCGTTCAGATCCTTCTCCACGGACATTCTGCTGCCTATCCCGACTATCGCTCTGTTCTCGCCGGTGGCCTTCGCAGTGACGAATGATGCCGCGCCTATCGGTATTAAAAGTTCATCCCCTTCCTTTGCGTTAAGGAATGCCTTTGCCGTCTCGCGCGCCCTTATCGACTCTTCCAATGAAACTTGGAATATCTGTGCCTGTCTCGCTAGCGATTCCAGCTGTGCTTGGTACATATCGAGGGCGGCAAGCGCCTGACGGAACTCATCATCATTCATTGACACCGACCTCGTGCATTACGAGGCGGTCCGTTATGTCTGCCGGTGCAAGTTCTGTAAGCTCATCGATGGAAATCTCCCATCTCTTGAGTTTGTGCCTGCTGCCCAGGTTGGACAGGACCCTCTCCTTCGCGGCATTTTCGTTCTCTGCCGCCACTTCAACAGTGAAATCTTGTCTGCTTCTTTTGTCCTTAAAGGAACCTTTTGCTCGGAAACCCTTCATTGCAACTACCGAGACGATGAATTATATCTATTGAATAAAGCTTTTGGTTGTTTTGTGATACCGTGAGCTTAAATAACGCCGAATTAACTGTTTATTTGACCGGTCTGCCGTTCCCGCCCGTGTCCGTGACCGGTCCGAAATGCGATCAGATGTGCGAGCACTGCAAAGGCGCACATCTGAAATGGATGATCGACATCCGCGGAACGCCGGACCTGTTCCGCGTGATCGAGGATCTTCTTGCGGCGGGGGCGGACGGGCTGCTCGTAAGCGGAGGGTGCGACGTTTACGGTTCCGTACCGGTCATGAAAGAAACGGAAGCGATAAGATATGCGTCCGACAGCGGACTAAAGGTGAACATACATACCGGCTTCATCGGGAAGGAGGATGCGGAACGCCTGGTCAAAGCGGGCGTGTCAGCATTTTCCGTTGATGTGCATCAGGACCCGGACATAATAAGGAACATTCTCCATCTTGAGGTCCCGCTCGAAGCATATTCCGAACTGCTGGATAATATTGTTTCCGCGGGCGGCGAAGCGGTGCCTCACCTGACCGTGGGCTTCGGGGCCCTCGATCTCCGGAGGTCCGCGGAACTGGTAAAAAGCAAAGGGTTCACGGATATTGTGCTTCTTGCCCTTGTGCCTACCAAAGGAACAATGACGGAAAGATCGCTGATACCGGAAGACGTTATCGTTGATGCGGCGAAGGAACTGATGGACATGGGATTTGATGTTACTTTAGGGTGCATGCGTCCGAGGGTGCATCGCGACCTAGAGAGAAAGTGCATAGAGCTCGGCATCAGAAGGATCGCCAACCCGTCACGCCAGACGGTCCTATGGGCAAAAGAAAAAGGAATGAAAGTGATCGAAAAGAAAACATGCTGTTGCATCAGGGATCGTTGACCGGCGGTCCGTGGCCGTGATCGGCCATTTTTCTTCCTATAAGGAATACTGCCGCATATTCGGGAACTTCCGTCTCTCCTTTCAGCTGCATATGTTCTCCGAGCATCGTTATCTCGGAATCGCGCTTCATCGTTATTTTTACGGGATCCTTTGAATAAACGTCCGGGACCGCGTCCCTTAACGGGTCGAAGTTCGTTAATTCATCACGGGACAGCGGCGTCACCCGTAACCCGCTTTTTCCATGGACGGAACCCGGAAGGCGTATCAGTCTTTTCACATCGGCCGTCACCGGCTCGTCCACCTCTCCGGACATCGCAGTGACGACGTCATCGGTCATGATCTTCATAAGTATCTCCTGACTTTTCTTCGTGAGCGTGGCCATCGTATTCCGGTCGAATAATGAATTCTTTGAAGCGGCGACATCGTTACGAACGGCGGACAGCGTTTTTTCCGCTGTTTTCGAGATGCTCGGATATTTTTTCTTAAATTCTTTTGTTCCCAGGGATACGATGTCTGCCGTCACCTCCGCCAGTCCGTTCCTCATTCTAAGCCTCCACCCTCCGGAATCCTCTTTAGGAACGAGGCGGTCCATCATCACATTCGAACGCTCCTGCCCGCCGATGTTCACCGATGATGTGACGGTACCTTTGGACGGGAACGCCCATTCCATGTCCAACCCCTTTGAGGTAACGTAATCAACGATCTCTCTGCGTTCCGGGGATCCCAGCGTCAACACCTTCGGTGAGGAAACATGGGCGTGATACCCCCTTCCTCCGGAGAATACGATCTTCACCTCATTCTCAGTGAAACCGAGGTCTCCGCATATGAACGAATCCACGAGGTTCATCATCTCACGTTTGATCTGTTCCAGCATTTCCGTGTATGTCATTTTGTCCGCACCCTGCAGATGGTCCGCGTCCAGGTCGAATATCAGATCGGCACCGAGCCACGTCTTCTCTTCCATCGTGGGCGCTGACGGTTCGCGGTAATATGCGGTCGAGTAATAACAATGCGACGGCACCTGCGCTATCAGGAATCTGCGGACATCGTCCGCTCTGGAGAACCCCATATGCCTCTGTACGAACGTCCGGTCAAAGAACATGAACCCGAACTCCCTTCTCCCGAAACGTTCCGGAAGGATCGGCGGATTCGCTTTGTAATATTTTCTGAAAGCCTTCAGCAGGAACCTGGAGTTCTGATCCATCAGGTGTGTAACGACGATAGACAATATAATTACATATCCGCCAGTAACGGACAGACCGAGAGGCGGTGTTCCGACCTATGAAAGATAATTGCCGTCATTCCGGCGGATACGAACCGCGCCCAACGACAACCAAATTGTATATTTTTATATGAATAAAAGGCCGATCACATATCTTTCAGCGAAAGCACACGGTGATCCGTCCTAAATTCATTCAGCCCAGAAACGATACCGGCCCTTTCTTTGAGCTTTTCTAAGCTCGCTTTCTCGGGGTTCCGTTTCACTTCTATGATGGTCGCGGTCATATCCATATCGTTCAGAGCAATTATGTCTATCTCGTTTTCCCCTTTCCGGTCCCAGTGAGATCCGATCTTCGTGACCTTTTCCTCTTCGGCGATCTTCTCTTTGAAGTAATCCTGGAGCACCAGGCCGCTGTATTGTGAATAGTCTTCTCTGATCTTCTCTCTCAAAAGATCATAGTGTTTCATCTCTATCAGCGACTGATTGCTGTCGATCGATCTGAAATAGAATCTTAGATAGTTGTCCGATATTCTCCATCTGACGTCCCTGCTGTTATCTTTAGAGAATATCGGTCTGTTCCGTTTTACAATATTATAATCCTTCTCAAGATTGTTCAGATATTGGCTGCAGTCCACTCCGATGGAGGTGTTGATCTCATTGAGCAGGGTCTTTCCCTTCGAGATCAGTTTGAGGATCGAGAAATATGTCCCGTACTCCTTTCCGAACTCAGATATTAAAAGATCCTTACCATCTGTCAGGAACAAGGAAGAGGGGGAACAGACGAAGTCCAGCATCTTATCGAAGGTCGTTGCGCCATTGTCCATCAACTCTGCGATGTATTTCGGGACGCCCCCGGTCAGCATGTACACGGACAGCAGATCGTCCGGCTTGTAGTTCTGGTTATGATCTTTAAGTATCTGTTTAACGACGCTCGGCCTGAACGGATCGATATTGAAGTTGGAATTGGCTCGACCGTATAGCGGCTCCTTATAATCTCGGAATATTCTGATCATCATCGAATGGACGGAACCGCAGACGATGAGATTCACTTTTGACGTGTCCTTGTACGAATCCCAGAGGTTCTGTATCGAGCTTGTTATCCCTTCGTCGGCTCTCGCCAGTTCCTGGAATTCATCTATCACGAACGTGAAGTCATTGTCCTGACCGTATATCATCAGCTGTTTGAAAAGATCCCGGAAACGACCGGAATTGATCAGTTCGATGCCCATGCTTTCCATAGCATCATCGACAAGCTGTTCGCAGATCAGTGTTTCGCTGTTGCGCGGTACAAAGAAATAAAGGAATCTGTTGCCTTTTTCGGACTCCTTTATGAGTGCGGTCTTGCCTATGCGCCTCCTTCCGGTCATGACGGTAAGGACGCCGGAATTCTTCGACCTTTCTCTATTCTTCCTGAGTATATCCAACTCGATCTCTCTGTCATAGAACTTCATCATAGGCCCCCGCTTGTCTGTATTAAACTAATGTACATTAGACTAATGGCCGTTAGTATAGATAAACATATGGTTCCGCAGTGTCGAATGATGATAGTATCTTTTGACGATAAACTAATATACATTAGTCTAATGATAATTATGTTAGATCAGCGAACAATCTATAATTACATTGTCCGCATTATTTCGGATGTGACCGGTAACGTCCCCATATACGACAATCATATACACCTAAGCCCAAGCGGCCGTAATATCGACGCATTGAAGGAATTCGAGGGTGCCGGAGGCACTGGACTTACGCTGGTGACGTTACCGTACGCGGAAGTTCAGATATCGAACGCGGACGATCTTCTGCGGTCGTATGAGATAACATTGTCAATGGCCGGACGTGCAAGGGACGTTACAAAACTGGAGATAAACGTTGCCGTCGGCCCGTATCCCGTATTGCTTTTACCGCTTGCGGAACGCTTCGGACTTGATAAAGCGGAGAAGATAATGAAGGACGGAATGAAAGCCGCCGCGGACATCGTCGCATCCGGGAAAGCAAAGGCGATCGGCGAGATAGGAAGACCTCATTTCGATGTGCCAGATGAGATAATGGAGGCGTCCAACCGTATACTCATTTATGGAATGGAACTTGCATCGGAGAACGATTGTCCGGTGATAATACACAGCGAATCGGGATCGCCGGAACTCATGAAAGAACTGTCGAACATGGCAAAGAGCGCATCATTGGACCCCGGTATGGTGATAAAACATTTCTCGCCGCCGCTTGTGCGCGATGATGAGACGTACGGCGTGATGCCGTCGATACCCGCCTCGAGGAAATCAATACGGGAAGCATTGAGCAAAGGAGACCGCTTCATGCTTGAAACAGATTACATCGACAATCCGGAAAGGCCCGGCGCGGTCATGTCCGTGAATACCGTGCCGAAGAGAATTTTGGGATTATTGCAGTCAGGCGAGATATCAAAGGAAACGGCATGGAAGATCGGCCACGACATTCCGAAGAGGCTCTATCACCGATGACGTTCGATCCATCAAAAAGCCGTTGTATTCTTAAGTGAAGTGTTGACAAATTGTCAACAGTTGAAAATGCCTGCACCGGACGGTAAAATGCGTGAGACAGAAGTATTCGACACGAAAAGTTATTTCACCGTTAAGATTAAATATAAAAAGACAGGAAACAATTCGGGCATGGTTATAAAGCAACACGAAAATTGTACCAGAACCGTTGCCGCAATGTATTCTCCGCATAGTGACTGTGCAAAATAAAACCAATTGAGGAATAAGATGGGAATCTATAATCAATATACTAAAGGGTCCGAGGACATCGGACCAGAGCCGAGCGCACTGAACATCATAGGAAAGAAGTTACCCAACGGAACGTCAGAACTGAACACGCAGCACCTGCCGTATAATAAAAACGAGATAATAATGTATCAACCAGACGACTCGATTGAAATGGAAGTGCTACTGGAAGATGAGACCGTTTGGCTGTCGCAAGCGCAGATGACGGAGCTGTTCCAAACGACGAAGCAGAACGTCAGCCTTCATATCAACAATGTTTTCGCTGATGGTGAACTTGATAGAAATTCAACAGTCAAGGAATACTTGACAGTTGCCTCCAATGGAAAAAACTATCACATTCAGTATTACAGCCTTGACGTCATAATCTCAGTAGGTTATCGTGTCAAATCAAAACGCGGCACCCGGTTCCGTCAATGGGCAAACAAGGTATTGAAGGACCATCTGCTCAACGGCCATTTCTTCAATAAGCGTTTTGAAAATATAGAACAACGTGTCGGTGAGACCGAGAAGAAGATCGATTTATTCATACGGACATCCATGCCTCCTGTTTATGGGGTATTCTATGAAGGACAGACATTCGATGCATATCTGTTCGTTTCAGATCTGGTAGAGTCTGCGGAAAGATCCGTGGTCCTGCTGGACAATTATGTTGATGAGACCGCTCTGTTCCTATTATCGAAAAGGTCATCTGGTGTCGCCGCGGATATATACACCAAACGTATCACACCACGGTTGCAGTTTGACCTGGAGAAGCATAATGCGCAATACGAACACGTTAAGATACACGAATCAGACAAGTTCCATGATCGGTTTCTGATAATAGATGGAACAGTCTACCACATAGGCGCGTCGTTAAAGGATCTGGGAAGGAAAATGTTCGCCTTTTCCAAACTAGAGATCAAGGATGCAGTGATAATGGAAGGGCTTTGAACACCGATTTCGGCAGCCGCATCGGAGCGGCACGATCTTTTTAACACGAATAAAGGAAAACATTAAGGACATTTTAGTTCATCCCTGTTAACAGGTGTATAATGAAAATCGCGATGTTGGTGGATTCGCATCATCCCGTACGGGACGGCGTCGTCAATGCCATCGACCTTCTGAGGAAAGGGCTTGCGGAACGCGGTCACGAGGTGCTGCTTATTGCGCCGGATCCCGG